>NZ_AQOI01000775.1:0-5598 GCF_000364665.1 Xanthomonas sp. SHU 199 | reverse complement strand
GCGCCCGCCCCCGCCGCGACCGAGGCGGTCGCCACCAGCGCGCCCGGCAGCAACAACTGGGCGATCGCCGGCAGCCGCACCGCCGACGGCCGCGCCATCGTCGCCAACGACATGCATCTGGGCCTGCGCGCGCCCAGCCTGTGGTTCCGTGTGCGCCTGCGCTATGCCGATGCGCAGGCGCCGGGCGGCCACGTGGACGTGTCCGGATTCTCGCTGCCCGGCCTGCCGGCGGTGATCGTCGGCAGCAACGGTCACATCGCCTGGGGGTTCACCAACAGCTATGCCGATACCGCCGACTGGTACCGGCTCACGCCGTGCGCCGCGGTGGCGCAGCCCGGCTGCACGCCGGTCACCGTGCACCGCGAACGAATCAAGGTCTCGGGCGCCCCCGACACCGAACTGCAGGTCGAAGACACCGCCTATGGCCCGATCCTGCAACACGAACCCGACGGCAGCGCGCTGGCGTTGCGCTGGGCCGCGCAGTTGCCGGGTGCGCTGAATCTGGGGCTGGCCGACTTCGCCCGCGCCGACACCCTGCCCGATGCTTTCGCCCGTGCGCAGCACATCGCCACGCCGGCACAGAACCTGGTGCTGGCCGACCGCGACGGCCACATCGGCTGGCGCGTGCTCGGCCCGCTGCCGCTGCGCGGCCCGCACTGCGCGGCCGATGCGGTGATGCACGACGTGCGCGCGACAGTGCCGGCGCAGGCGCGCTGCGCGCCATGGCCGCTGTCCACCAGCCAGTCGCCGCAACGCATCGATCCCGCCGACGGGCAATTGTGGACCGCCAATGCCCGCGTGGTCGGCGGCGCCGAACTGGCACCGCTCGGCGACGGCGGCTACGCGCTGGGCGCACGCGCACAGCAGATCCGCGACGACCTGCGCCTGCATCCGCACCTCGACGAACGGCAGTTGCTGGCGATCCAGCTCGACGACCGCGCCCTGTTCCTGCAGCGCTGGTGGGCGCTGCTGCAGCAACGCGATGCCGGTGCGGCGACGCCGGCGCTGCACGCCATCTCGCAAGCGGCCAAGCACTGGGAAGGCCGCGCCAGCACCGGTTCGGTGAGCTACACCCTGGTGCGCGCCTGGCGCCTGGCGGTGCTGACCCGGATCCGCGACGGCCTGATCGCGCCGGCCCGTACCGGATCGAACGCAGATGCCGCGCCCGCGCCACCGCCGCTGCCGCAACTGGAAGGCGTGGCCTGGCCGCTGCTGCAGCAACAGCCGCTGCACCTGCTGCCGCGCCGCTACGGCAGCTGGCAGGCGCTGCTGGAAGACGCCGCCGCCGAGGTGCGCACGCACCTGCAGGCCGATGGCCCGCTGGACACACGCCGCTGGGGCCAGGAGAACCGTGCGGCGATCTGCCATCCGCTGGCGCAGGGCCTGCCCGGGCCGCTGCGCGGCTGGCTGTGCATGCCGGACACGCCGCTGCCCGGCGACGACGACATGCCGCGGGTGCAGCGCCCGGCGTTCGGCGCCTCCGAGCGCATGGTGGTGGCACCGGGCCACGAGGCCGACGGCATCGTGCACATGCCCGGCGGCCAGAGCGGCCACCCGCTGTCGCCGTTCTGGGGCGCCGGCCACGCCGACTGGGTGCAGGGCCGCGCCACAAAGTTCCTGCCCGGCCCGACCCGGCACACGCTGACATTAAGCCCGTCCGCACCACAATGACCCGCGATCGGCTCCGCGCCGGCGTCCGCCCGCAGACGCCGGCCTGCCTTCCCACTTCCCCCACTGCCGAGTCTGCCTACCGATGAAGCGCCCTCCCCTGCTCGCCCTGTTGCTGCCGCTCGCCGCGGCCGTGTCGTTTTCCGCCTGTGCCACGCCGGCTGCCGACGCGCCCGCGGCCGCCTCCGACTGCAGCGTGCGCGCCCAACCCGGCGACGATCTGCAGGCCGCGATCGACCGCGTCCCCAACGACGGCAAACCCGCCACCGTGTGCCTGAGCGCCGGCGAGTTCCCGGTCGGCAAGCTGATCTCGATCCAGCGCGACGGCCTGCGCCTGCGCGGCCAGGGCGACAGCACCGTGCTGCGCATGCGCGACCACGTGCAGCAACCCACCATCGTCATCGGCGACTACCAGAACGAGCGCCCCATGCGGCCGATCCGCGACGTGCGCGTGGAGCAGTTGCAGATCGTCGGCGGCACCATCGACAAGGAGTTCATGCCCGAGCGCCCGTACCTCAGCAACAGCCTGGTGGTGGTGCGCAACGGCCAGAACATCCAGCTGACCCACCTGCGGGTGAGCAAGTGCCGCAGCGCCTGCCTGCTCAGCGAGTTCGACAGCCGCGACCTGCTGATCGCGCACAACGACGTGTCCGGTGCGACCTGGGACGGGGTGTCGTTCAACCGCACCGCCAAGGTCAAGCTGATCGACAACGTGATCCACGACAACGTCGCCGCCGGCATCACCACCGAGCACCTGGAAGACAGCGAGATCCGCGACAACCGCCTGGAGCGCAACGGCAGCCAGGGCGTGTACCTGGCCGACGCGCGGCGCAACCTGTTCGCGGGCAACCAGTTCATCGACAACAAGGGCGCCGGGCTCTACCTGACCTGCTCGATCCGCCAGCGCACGCCGCAGATCCTGTGCTGGGACAACAGCATGAGCCAGGACAACACCTTCGAGAACAACACCTTCCGCGGCAATCCCTACACCTACACCATCGGCGTGGACAGCGCGGCCAACTGCACCGGCCCGGAGTTCCGCCCCAACCTGTGGCGCAAGAGCAACCAGGCCGATGCCTCGGGCATCGACATCCAGCCCGAACGCTACGGCCACTGCGTGCGCTTCGAGTAAGCGCGCGCGGCCGCGGCGCCTGCGCACGCCACCCGGCCGGCCTTGAACAGGTCGGCCGGGGCGCGCCCACCCGCGCGTGGCGGCAGAACCAGAGTGACCGGCAGGCCCGGTCGCGTCCAGGCGGGTGTCGGACCACCACCCAGGCGGCGACACGCCCACCGCGACACATCCATTAAAGCTCTGCCTGCAGCGGCCGCTAACCGGTGACGACGCCCCAGCGACCGACGGACCGCGCTGGACCACCGACCGGCCGTGCCGCAGACGCTGGAGTGCCGCGGCGCTCTGGGAGAGCAGATGAACTACCACCTTCATGTCCGCCGCACCCTCGACACGCCGATCCTGGCAATCCAGGGCCTGACCCTGTGCGTGTGGCTGGCGCTGCTGCTGTGCAACCCCTACCTGAGCCACCCACTGGACGCGCGCTACGCGCTGGCGTTCGCCGCCATGCTCGGCAGCGGCGTGGTCATGCGCATGGCCAGGCACTTCTGGCAATGGCGGCTGGGCGCCTTCCTGTCGGTGATCGCATTCGATGCCGCGTTCCGGCTGCAACTGCATCACATGGGCGACGCCAGCGCGACTTGGATGCTGCCGGTGGCGGTGACCCTGAGCCTGGGCTACAGCGTGCTGTTCTGCCACGCGCGCGACTATCTGCTGGCGCTGGCCTGCACCTGGGCGATCATGCTCGGCTGGCACGACAGCCTGGTGCCGGCCTCCGCCGACCTGCCGCTGCTGGAGATCCTGGTGGCGGCGGTGACCATGGTCGGGTTCGCGTTGAACCGTATCTTCGTCACCACCATGCGCAGCAACCACGCGCTGAAGGAAGGCTATCGGCGCCTGGCCGCGACCGACGCACTGACCGGCATCCCCAACCGGCGCGCGCTGATGGCCGACCTGCAGGCAGCGGTCGGCACCCAGCACGCCGTGCAGTTGGCCATGCTGGACATCGACGACTTCGAGCGGATCGGCGCCGAGCACGGCCACCACGTCGGCGATGCGGTACTGCAGGCGCTGGCGACGGAACTGGTGCGGCTGGACCCGCGTTGCCGCGTCGGCCGCCTCGGCGGCGAGGAGTTCGGCCTGCTGTTCGAGGGCGTGTCGCAGGACAAGGCGAGCGCACTGGTGCAGCGCCTGCAGCAGCGCATCCGCGGCCTGCGCGTGGATGGCGCCAGCTTCACCTGCAGCGTCGGCTTGGCCGCGTTGCCGGCCGGCGGCGAACTGTCCGACCTGCTCGCCCGCGCGGACCGCGCGCTGTCTGCCGCCCGGCAGGCGGGCAACGGCAGCCTTCGCCTGGACGGCGCCACGCCGGTGTCGGCGGGCACGTCCGCGGCGTTCGCGCGCGATCCCGCGCTGCCGGCCGCCACGTCGCTGTAGCACGCAGTACCAACAGCCCCCGCGGGGCGGCGCATGCCGCCGCCCCGCAGCGCACTCGCTCGTGGTGCACGCGCATCAGGCCCGGCGCAGACAGCGCAGACGTCCATCCCGCTTCACCGCCGCTGCGTGCGGCACGAACAGGCTGAACCGCAGACGCTGCGGCCACTCAAGCCGCCACGCCGGCATGCCGATAAGCTGCCATCGATCCAGCGCGTGCGCGTCGGCGTCCGCACATCACGAACCGGCCGGGACGCGCCGTTGGGCAGCACATGACGTACCCGGAGTACATCCGCCACCTGCTGGGGCGGTCGACCACCGCCATCCAAGCGCTGACCCTGTCGATCTGGGTCGCGACGCTGCTGTTCAATCCGTATCTGCAGCGACCATGGGGCCTGGTCAATTTGATCCTGCTGGCCGCGCTGCTCGGCACCGCCGCCTGCACCCTGCTGGTCCGCCGCTTCTGGCACTGGCGCCTGAGCGGCGCGCTGTACGTGCTGCTGCTGTCGTGGGCGTATCAGATCGAGCTGCGGCAGATGGGCGTACATGGCGAATTCTGGTGGCTGCCGACCACGGTCACCCTGTGCCTGGGCATCAATCTGCTGTTCCCGTTCACGCGCGACTACCTGCTGGCGCTGGCATACACCTGGACGATCATGCTGAGCGGTCGGTCACTGCCACCGGCGGCCGCCAGCGACCCGATGCTGCTGGGGCTGCTGGTCGTCGCGGTGTCGCTGATCGGCCTGGCCATGAACCGCACCTTCGCGCGCAGCATGCTGATCACCTACCGCCTGAAGGAAGACTACCGGCGCATCTCCGAGACCGATGCGCTGACCGGGCTGGCCAACCGTCGCGCCCTGATGGCGCAACTGCATGCGCTGGCGGCCGAGCGCGGTCGCCGCGGCACGCTGCAGTTCGCGATGCTGGACATCGACGATTTCAAGCAGGTCAACGACCGCCATGGCCACGATGTCGGCGATGCGGTGTTGCTGGCCCTGGCCGCCGAACTGACCCGGCTCGAACACGGCTGCCGGGTCGGCCGGCTCGGCGGCGAGGAATTCGGCATCGTGCTCGACGGCATGAGCGACGCGCAGACCGATGCCCTGCTGCAGCGGCTGCTGGAACGCGTGCGCCAGACCCGCGCCAAGGGCGTGGCCTTCACGTTCAGCGCCGGGGTCGCGCGCATGCATCCCGACGGCGACGTCTCGGATCTGCTCAAGCGTGCCGACCGTGCGCTGTATGCGGCCAAGCGCGACGGCAAGAGCCGGATCTACCTGGACAGCGCCACAAGGCCAGCCCCCATGGCGGCCATGCACGGCGCCCTCGACAGCGCGGCGCCGACGGCGGATCCGGCGTAGCGGGAGGTGCGCGGAAAGGAGCCGCATCCCGCGGCACGCATCGCCGGCGTCGAACACGCACGCTACCGGAGC
>NZ_AQOI01000774.1:0-361 GCF_000364665.1 Xanthomonas sp. SHU 199 | reverse complement strand
CGACCCGCCTGCGCTTGCGGCTACACCGCCCGCCACAGCAGGCGCAGGCCCAGGCCACTCATCAGCACCGCACTGAGCCGGTCCAGCGGCCGCCGCGCGCGCAGCCACCAGCGCCGCGGCGCCGGTGCCGACAGCAACCCGGCCACCAGCGCGAACCAGGCCGCATCGATGGCGAAGGCCAACAGCGGCAGCGCCACGTACTCGGCGGGCACGCGCTGCGCCGGCAGCAGCGCGGCGAACAGGCCGGCGAACACCAGCGCGGTCTGCGGGTTGCCGAGCTGGGTCAACAGGCCCATGACGAAGGCCGAACGCACCGCCGGCACCTGCTGTTCCGGCGCGATGGCGGCCAGCCACGCTGGCG
>NZ_AQOI01000773.1:0-6639 GCF_000364665.1 Xanthomonas sp. SHU 199 | reverse complement strand
CTGGCCGTGGCTGTTGCTCAGCGCCTTGCTGCTGGCCGCCGCGCTCAGCGGCCTGCTGTGGTTCGGCGCGCGCTGAGCGCCCGCCAGCCGCGCCAGCCCAGCAGCACAGCCAGGATCGCCGCGTACAGCAGCGGTTCGCGGATGTCCGATTTCACCAGCCACCAGAAGTGCAACACGGCCAGCACGCCGATCGCGTAGATCGCCTTGTGCAGCTTGCCCCAGTTGCGCTTGAGCCGGCGCATCCAGCCCTGGGTGGAGGTGATCGCCAGCGGCACCAGCAGCAACCAGGCCAGGAAGCCGACGGTGATGTACGGGCGTTTGACGATTTCCTCGAAGATCTGCGTCCAATAGCCGCGCAGGTCCAACCCCAGATAGGCCGCCAGATGCACGGTCGCGTAGAAGAACGCGTACAGCCCGAGCATGCGCCGGAAGCGCAGCAGCACCGATTGCCCGGTCAGCTGCCGCAGCGGCGTGATCGCCAGGGTCAGCAGCAGCAGTCGCAGCGCCCACAGCCCGGTGCGGTGCTCGACCTCGGCCACCGGATCGGCACCGAGCGCATCGCTGCCGGTCTGCCACACCTGCCAGAACTGCCAGCTCAGGTATGCCATCGGCGCCAGCGCCAGCGCATGCACCACCGCCTTGGCGGCGATCAACGAAGCGGAGGTCTTAGCCATGCGCCGTCATCGCGCCGTGTCGGCACAGGCGCCACGCGGCACGCCGACTGCGACTCCAGCCGTCGCGCGAGGCAACCACCAGGCGCCGCGCTTTTCCCATTCCCGATTCCCAGTTCCCCATTCCCAGCCTCTCCTCAATACCATTTCTTCAGATCCATCCCCGCATACAGCGACGCCACCTGGTCGGCATAGCCGTTGAACGGGCGGGTGGGAATGCGCTCGGCGAACAGCTTGCTGGCCTTGCCGGCGATGCGGCGCTCGGTCTTCTGGCTCCAGCGCGGATGGTCCACCGCCGGATTGACGTTGGAGAAGAACCCGTACTCGGACGGCTGCAGCTCGTGCCAGGCGGTTTCCGGCATGCGCTCGGCGAAGCGGATCTCCACGATCGACTTGATGCTCTTGAAGCCGTACTTCCACGGCACCACCAACCGCAGCGGCGCGCCGTTCTGCTGCGGCAGCGGCTTGCCGTACAGGCCGGTGGCGAGCAGGGTCAGCGGGTGCATGGCCTCGTCGATGCGCAGGCCTTCCTTGTACGGCCAGTCGATCGAGCTGTAGCGGATGCCGGGCATCTGCTT
The DNA here is from genome assembly GCF_000364665.1 of Xanthomonas sp. SHU 199. Lineage (NCBI taxonomy): Bacteria > Pseudomonadati > Pseudomonadota > Gammaproteobacteria > Lysobacterales > Lysobacteraceae > Xanthomonas > Xanthomonas sp. SHU 199. The sequence continues at coordinate 5,390 of NZ_AQOI01000773.1, read as the reverse complement.
GGGATCGGCCAGGGTGGTGAAGGCGACATACTTGGCCTTGGAGGTCGGCGCGAAGCGCTTGAGCACGTCGCCCAGCGGCACGCCCAGCCACGGGATCACCATCGACCAGCCTTCCACGCAGCGCAGCCGGTAGATCCGCTCCTCGGGCGTGTGGCCCTTGAGCAGGTCGTCCAGGGACAGCGTGCCGGGCTTCTCGCATTCGCCGGACACCTTCACCGACCACGGCGAGGTGCGCAAGGTCTTGGCCGCCTTCGACGGATCGGTCTTGTCGGTGCCGAATTCGTAGAAGTTGTTGTAGCTGGTCACGTCCTCGTAGCGGGTCAGCTCCTCGTTGGTGCGGAACCCGCTGCGCGCCTGCTCCGGGGTCACCACGGTCTTGGGCGGGGCCGGCGGCTCGGCGTCGGCGCAGCCGACCAGGCCGGCCACCGGGGTCAGCGCCAGGGCCTGCAGCAGGCGCCGCCGGTCGCGGTAGACCGCCTCGTCGGTGATCTCGCGGCTGGGAACGGTGAGGGCATCGCGCAACGACATGGCGAACTCCTGGAGCGAAGGGGGCGAGCGGTGGCGGGGACTTCACCACAGACTACGCATGCGCAGGGCGAATGGATGCAAATGCAACCTAAATTGCCCGGGCCGCAAGCTGTTGCGCTGCGGCATACTAGGGGTCCTGTCCGATAGGTGCCCCATGACGCGCGCGTTCAATTTCAGTGCCGGCCCCGCTGCCTTGCCGGAATCGGTCCTGCGCCAGGCGCAGGCGGAGATGTTGGAGTGGAACGGCGTGGGCGCCTCGATCGTGGAGCTGAGCCACCGCGGCGCCGAGTTCATGGAGGTGGCGGCGCAGGCCGACGCCGACCTGCGCCGGCTGATCGGCATTCCCGACGACTACGCCGTGCTGTTCCTGGCCGGTGGCGCCACCACCCAGCAGGCGCTGCTGGCGCTGAACTTCGCCGCGCCCGGGCAGACCGTGGACTACGTGGTGACCGGGCACTGGGGCAAGACCGCGATCAAGCAGGTTGGGCCCTACGTCGACGTGCACGTGGCCGCCAGCAGCGAGGCCGACGGCTTCCGCGACATCCCGCCGCGCGCCGCCTGGCAGTTGCGCGACGATGCCGCCTACGTGCACATCACCGCCAACGAGACCATCCACGGCGTGGAGTTCCGCGACACGCCCGACGTCGGCGACGTGCCGCTGTTCGCCGACTTCAGCTCCAGCATCGCCTCCGAGCCGATCGACGTCTCCAGGTACGCGCTGATCTACGCCGGTGCGCAGAAGAACCTCGGCCCGGTCGGCGTCACCGTGGTGATCATCCGCCGCGACCTGCTCGAACGCGCCGGGCAGCCACGCGCGGACATCTTCGATTACCGCTCGCATGTGGCGCGCGACTCCATGCTCAACACGCCGCCGACCTGGAACTGGTACCTGGCCGGGCTGGTGTTCAAGTGGATGCTGGCCGAGGGCGGGGTGGAGGCGTTCGCCGCGCGCAACCAGGCCAAGTCGGCGCTGGTGTATTCGGCGATCGACGCCTCCGGTGGCTTCTATCGCAACGAGGTCGCGGCGGCGGTGCGCTCGCGGATGAACATCCCGTTCTTCCTGCCGGACGAAACCCTCACCGCGCGCTTCGTCGCCGAGTCCAAGGCGGCCGGCCTGCTGGCGCTGAAGGGCCACAAGGCGGTCGGCGGCATCCGCGCGTCGCTGTACAACGCCATGCCCCTGGCCGGCGCGCAGGCGCTGGTCGCGTTCATGCACGACTTCCAGCAGCGCCACGGCTGAGTCGCCGATTTTTGTAGGAGCGGCTTCAGCCGCGACCGGATCGCGCCGGCGATCCGGACCACCGAGGAACCCCCGATCCATGGCCGCAAAGCCGAAGAAATCTCCCGCCGCCGACGCCAAGCCGGCCAAGCCTGCGAAACCCGCCGCCACGCCGGCCCTGGCCGACGTGCGCGCCAAGATCGACGAGATCGACCGCACCATCCAGGCGTTGATCGCCGAGCGCGCGCAGTTCGCGCACCAGGTCGGCAAGGCCAAGGGCAAGCTTGCCGCGGCGGTGGACTACTACCGGCCCGAGCGCGAGGCGCAGGTGCTGCGCATGGTGGTGGACCGCAACCAGGGCCCGCTCAGCGACGAAGTGCTGGTGCACGTGTTCCGCGAGATCATGTCCGCGTGCCTGGCGCAGCAGGAGCCGCTGAAGATCGGCTACCTGGGGCCGGAGGGCACCTTCAGCCAGCAGGCGGTGCTCAAGCACTTCGGTCGCTCGGCGGTGGGCCTGCCGATGGCCACCATCGAGGAAGTGTTCCAGGAAGTGGAAAGCGGCAACGCCGACTTCGGCGTGGTGCCGGTGGAGAACTCGGGGCAGGGCACGATCCAGGTCACCCTGGACATGTTCCTGACCTCCAACCTGAAGATCTGCGGCGAAACCGAGCTGCGCGTGCACCAGTTCCTGCTCTCGCGCAGCGGGCGGCTGGACGCGATCGAGCGGATCTACGCGCATCCGCAGTCGTTCGCGCAGACCGCCGGCTGGTTGCGCGCGAACCTGCCCAAGGTGGAGAAGATTCCGGTCTCCAGCAACGCCGAGGGCGCGCGTCGGGCGCGCAATGCCGACGATGCGGCGGCGATCGGCGGGGAGAGCGCGGCGCATGTGTATGCGCTGAAGAAGGTGATCATGAAGTCGATCGAGGACGACGCGGACAACACCACGCGCTTCCTGGTGATCGGGCGGCAGATCTTCCCGCCGTCGGGGCACGATCGCACGTCGGTGCTGGTGTTCATCCACGACAAGCCGGGTGCGTTGTTCGATGTGCTCAGTCCGTTCGCGCGGCATGGGATCAGCATGAATCGGATTGAGTCGCGGCCGTCGCATCAGGCGAAGTGGGAATACGGGTTCTTCATCGATCTGGCGGGGCATGTGGAGGATGAGGCGATGAAGTTGGCGTTGGCGGAGTTGAAGGCGCATTCGGCGCAGATCAAGGTGTTGGGGTCGTATCCGGTGGCGGTGCCTTGATCGAGCCGTCCTTTCGTCGCGGCGCGACGGCCAAAACCAAAGGCCATTTGATTAACAGTCAAGTGCTCTAACGTTGTTGGCTGGAGAAAAGCGGGAAGGCAACAGCAGAAGCAACAGCAACAGCTTTCGCGCTGAAGCGCGAGTTACTTTTCTTTGCTTGTGCAAAGAAAAGTAACCAAAAGAAACACACCCCCGGGCGGGCTGCCCCGTGCTACGCGCGGGGTCCGCGGACACGACGGGAATTTTCGGAAGGCACATCCATGTGCCTGCCGAAAACGACGCGCATCCTGCGCGTCGCCCCTCACGGGGTTTTACCCGCCGTGTCCGCCAGCCCTCACGGGGGATTGAGAGCAACAGCGAAAGCAAGAACAACGGCAACAGCAAGAACAACGGCAACAGCAGGAACAACAGCAACGGCACCGGCAACGGCGGTGGCTGACTTGGTGTAGGCGTCGTGGCAGCAGCGCAAGCGCGCTGTAGCGGCGCCGATGTCGCCGGGTGGTGGTGGATCTTCGGGTGGTTGGACTTTCAGGAACGATGATGAGCAACGAGCAAGGCTGGATCGCAACGCGCGGCACTGCGCTGCAGGGCACGCTGACGGTGCCGGGGGACAAGTCGGTGTCGCACCGGGCGGTGATGTTCGCGGCGTTGGCCGATGGCACGTCGCGGATCGAGGGGTTTCTCGAGGGCGAGGACACGCGTTCGACCGCGGCGATCTTCGCGCGGCTCGGGGTGCGGATCGAGACGCCGTCGCCGTCGCAGCGTGTCGTGCATGGCGTGGGGGTGGATGGGTTGCAGGCGCCGCAGGGCGAGCTGGATTGCGGGAACGCCGGCACCGGCATGCGTCTGCTCGCCGGGCTGCTCGCGGCGCAGCCGTTCGACAGCGTGCTGGTCGGCGATGCGTCGCTGTCCAAGCGGCCGATGCGCCGGGTCACCGAGCCGCTGGCGCTGATGGGCGCGCGCATCGACACCGAGGCCAATGGCGTGCCGCCGCTGCGCATCCATGGCGGCCAGTCGCTGCGCGGCATCGACTTCGTCTCGCCGGTGGCCAGCGCCCAGGTCAAGTCGGCGGTGCTGCTGGCCGGTCTGTATGCCGACGGTGTCACCACGGTGCAGGAGCCGCATCCCACTCGCGACTACACCGAGCGCATGCTGTCCGCGTTCGGCGTGGAGGTCGAGTTCGCGCCGGGCCAGGCGCGGCTGCGCGGCGGCCAGCGTCTGCGCGCCACCGATATCGCGGTGCCGGCGGATTTCTCCTCGGCGGCGTTCTTCATCGTCGCCGCCAGCATCATTCCCGGCTCGGACATCACCCTGAAGGCGGTCGGGCTCAATCCGCGCCGCACCGGTCTGCTGGCCGCGCTGCGCTTGATGGGTGCGGACATCGTCGAGCACAACCACAGCGAGCACGGCGGCGAGCCGGTCGCGGATCTGCGCGTGCGCTACGCGCTGCTGCGCGGTGCGCGGATTCCGGAGGACGTGGTGCCGGACATGATCGATGAGTTCCCGGCGCTGTTCGTCGCCGCCGCCGCCGCCGACGGCCAGACCGTGGTCAGCGGTGCGGCGGAGCTGCGGGTCAAGGAATCGGACCGCCTGGCGGCGATGGCCACCGGGCTGCGCAGCCTCGGCATCGTCGTCGATGAGACCCCGGACGGCGCCACCATCCACGGCGGCGCGCTGGGCGCCGGCACCATCGAGAGCCACGGCGACCATCGCATCGCGATGGCCTTCGCCATCGCCGGGCAACTGGCGCAGGGCGAGGTGCGGATCCAGGACGTGGCGAACGTGGCGACGTCGTTCCCGGGTTTCGACACGCTGGCGCGGGGCGCCGGCTTCGCGTTGCGCACCGCCTGATCGCCTGCGCAGCAACGGCCGCGTGCAAGCGCGGCCGGGGGAAGAGGCAAGTCGGTTTGTCGAAACGTCAGTGCGTCGGCTGCGGACGCGGCGGATCGTTGGCGGGTGTCGACGGTGTGGACTGGGTAGCGCGGTAGCCGCTGCCGTCGTCGTCGCGGTCCACCGCCAGCCACCAACCGGCCACCGCCAGAGCCAGTGCGATCACGATCATCCAGGCCCAGGGCGACCCGCGATCGGCCCGCGCATGCGCTTCCCCACGCGCAGACGACGGGCGGGCGGGACGCTTCCACGCGTCCAGCGGCTGTGTCGACTTGTACGGGGTGGGCATGGCGGCAACTCCGGTGCCGTGGGACGGGTCCAGTGTCACCCAGGACCCGCCTCAGGGGTGTCACCCCCATGTGAAAGCCGCCCGCGCGTCCGGGCGGCGGTTCAGTTACGGCCCCGGTTTGAAGTCGAACGGAATCTCGATGCTGGCCGGCACTGCACGGCCGTTCTGCTGCGCCGGGCGGAACTTCCAGCGGCGCACGGTTTCCATCGCCGCGC
>NZ_AQOI01000772.1:0-2892 GCF_000364665.1 Xanthomonas sp. SHU 199 | reverse complement strand
CGCAGCGGCGGGCTTGGCCGGCTCCGCCGAGCTGGCCTCGCTGCGCAGCACTTCGGTGTAGATGAACTTGTCGCAGGCCTGCACGAACGCATCCGGGGTCTTGCGCTCGCCGAAGCCGTACACGGTCGGTCCTTCCTCGCGCAGGCGTTGCGCCAGGCGGGTGAAGTCGCTGTCGCTGGAGACCAGGCAGAAGCCGTCGAAGCGGCCGGTGTAGAGCAGGTCCATCGCATCGATGATCAGCGAGCTGTCGGTGGCGTTCTTGCCGCTGGTGTAGGCGAACTGCTGCACCGGGCTGATCGAGTGCTTCAGCAGCGCCTGCTTCCACTGGGTCATGCGCGTGCTGGTGAAATCGCCATAGATGCGCTTGACGCTGGCCAGGCCGTACTTGGCGACCTCGGCGAGCAGGCCTTCGATCACCGAGGGCTGCGCGTTGTCGGCATCGATCAGCACCGCCAGCCGTGGCTGGTCGTCGTCGCTGTCGGAACGGTGGCGGGTTTTCATGGCGTGCACCTGCGGCAAGGAAAGATCGGGAGAAGCGTGGCGGCGGCCACCACTGTGCCAGCGCGTGCTGCCCACAGCCAGCGCAACGCGGCGACCGCCATGGCTCATCGCCCGGCCGGCAGCGCCTCGTAGGCCTGGCGTACCGCCGCCTCGCCGTAGCGGCGCTCCAGCCGGCGCACGATGAAGTGGCCGCGCGCCATCGCCTGGAAGTGCGAGATAAACACCGTGTTGAGCAGCGCGCCGCTGGCTGCGCCGACCAGCGGCACCGCCTGCGCCGCCAGCTTCTCGCTGACCGTGACCGAGAACTTGGCGGCGATGCGCGACAGCAGCGACACCAGCACCGGCGCACCCTTGCTGCCCAGGCCGTGCGCGGCGATGTACTGCGCCGCGGCGCTGAGCTGCTGCGCCATCGCCGCGCGCACCGCGAAGTAGCCCGATTCGCTGCCGTCGTCGCGGTGGCTGCGGCCGCCGTGCGCCAGCACCTCCAGGCAGGCCAGCGCGGTGGTCGGGTCGTCCAGGCGCTCGCCCTCGGCGCGGGCGATGTCGGCGATCGAACGCAGCATCAGGGTCGTGGTCAGCGGCAGTTCCACCACCAGCCCGGGCAGGCCGAAGAAGCCGCCGGCCGCACCGGTCGCCGCCACCGCGGCGCCATGCAGGCGCGGCCGTGCGCGTTCCGGCGCCTGCCCACGCAGGGTCAGCAGCGCCGAGCGCAACGCCACCCGCAGCGCACGCTGGCTGACCGCATCGATGCGCGAGGACAACAGTTTCGGCAGGCGCTTGTTGATCAGCGCCTCGATCGGCGCGCCCACCGCATTTGCGATCTTCGCCGCCAGGCCTGGGTGTTCCAGCAGGGCGCGCGCCTGGGCCAGGTCGCGGTGATCGGCGGCATCCATCACGGGGACGGGCAATAGCGAGGTCATGGCTGAAGCTCGTGGCGAGGGAGGCGACAGCATGCACCGGGCCGCCCCGGCATGGTGTCGAGGGACGATGACCGGTGCGGGACGTTAAGGAATCGCGCGGCCGGAACGCGTGATCGGGATTGAGGCAGGCCCCTGCCGCACACCGCGCCTGCGTCTGGCCCACGCGGCGCCGGGCGCGGTCCAGACAGGACGGCCGGTCCACCGCCAGGCCAAGCGTGGCGCCCTGGCCCCGGCGACATCGCGCCGGTCCACCGAAGTAGCCATGGCCCAAGGTGGCAGGATCGGCGCTGCAGAGGCAGCCGTCATCGCGGCGGTTGCATGCCCCGCGACGCACGCTGTAAACCCGCTTCTCGTATCGCAGGCAACGACTGGCCGGCCAGACCAGCTACCCCTGCACGCACTGAGCCAGGTAGTCGCGCAGGCGCTCCTGCAGATGGGGCACGGCCTGGGGATGGGCGAGAAATTCGGCCACGGGCATCAGCAGCCACCCCCGGCCTTCATCGCCGAAGCGGATGCTGGCGATCTCGGCACAACTCAGGCGGCCAACGAACAACCAGCTCGGCAGGGACCCGGGCTGCAGGGACGGATAGCAGCGGCCCCAGGTCAGCCTGTCTTCCTCCAGCACTAGGCCGAACTCCTCCTGCAGTTCGCGCAGAGCGCAGCGCTCGGGGCTCTCGTCGTCCTCGCGGCCGCCGCCAGGCAGGTCCCAGAGTCCCGGCCAGGGAATCTCCGGCTTCACATCGCGCTGGTACACCAGCAGCGCGTCGTCGCACAGCAGCGCCAGCTTGGCGCCGTTGAACGGTTGCATGACGTCCTCCGCGGTAGGTAAAGGGCCAGTCTGAACGCGATGCACGCCTCGATGTGCGCCAGGCCACTTCGCGCGCGTCTCAACATATCCCACACGCCTAGATCCGCTCCAGCGCGCGCTGGTGCGTACGCGGCCCGAACCGGCCCACCACCGCGGCGGCCATCAGCAGGCTGGCGGCGATGCAGGCGAGCACGCCGCGGTGGCCGGTGCGGTCCAGCAGCATGCCGATCAGCAGGCTGCTGGCGGCCGTGGACAGGCGGCTGAAGGAATAGCAGAAGCCGACCGCGCGGGCGCGCAGCGCGGTGGGAAACAGTTCGGCCTGGTAGCCGTGATAGGCGAAGCTCATCCAGGCATTGCAGAAGGTGACCGCCGCGCCGCAGGCGATCAGCAGCAGCGGCTGGCTCTGCCAGGCGAATAGCAGCCCGAACAGCATCGCGCCCAGCGCCGACACCACCACCTGCCACTTGTTCTCCCAGCGCTGCGCCACGCCGATCAGCAGCAGCGGCGCCAGTGGATACGCCAAAGAGATGGCGAAGGCGTAGCCCAGGCCGTGCACGCTGTCGGCGCCCTGCCGCGCCAGCAGCGCCGGCAACCAGTTACCGAAACCGAAGAAGCCGATCGCCTGGAAGATGTGGAAGCTCACCAGCATCGCCATGCGGCGCC
>NZ_AQOI01000771.1:0-3932 GCF_000364665.1 Xanthomonas sp. SHU 199 | reverse complement strand
CGCGCAGCACCGCGCCGGCCGTGCCGCGCCACGGCCTGGCCCGCACCCTGTCCAAGCTGGGCCTGTGCTCGCGCACCGAGGCCGCGCGTTGGATCGCCGCCGGCCGCGTCGCCGTCGACGGGCGCATCGTCACCGATCCCGAATTCCCGATCCTGCAGGGCCGCCACCGGCTTGCCGTGGACGGCGCGCCGCTGGCCGACACCGCGCGCCGGTACCTGATGCTCAACAAGCCGCGCGGGCTGGTCACCAGTGCGCAGGACGAGCGTGGCCGCGACACCGTGTACCGCTGTTTCGACGGTGCCGGCCTGCCGTGGCTGGCGCCGGTCGGGCGCCTGGACAAGGCCAGCGAGGGCCTGCTGCTGTTCAGCAACGACCCGCAGTGGGCGGCGCGGGTCACCGATCCGGGCAGCGGCCCGGACAAGACCTATCACGTGCAGGTGGACGCGGTGCCCGACGCGGCGCTGCTGGCACGGATGTGTGCCGGCGTGGTCGACGATGGCGAACCGCTGCGGGCCAAGCAGGCGCGCCTGCTGCGCCAGGGCGAGCGCCATGCCTGGCTGGAAGTGGTGCTGGACGAGGGACGCAACCGGCAGATCCGGCGGCTGCTGGCCGTGCTTGGCCTGGACGTGCTGCGGTTGGTGCGGGTGGCGGTCGGCGAGTTGGTACTGGGCGACCTGGGCAAGGGCGCGTGGCGCGAGCTCAGCGCTGCGGAAGTCAGGGCGTTGGCGCCGGCGGCGGACGCCAGCGCGCCAGCCGCGCGCTGAGCAGGGCGGTGACCACCTCGCGGGCGCGCGCATCCTGCGGCCCACGCGCATCGTGGTGACGGCCCTTGGCGTGATTGCAGCCGGCGCAGGCCAGCGCCAGGTTTCGGGCATCGTTGGGATCGTCGCCGACCTGGGCGCAGAGCGCCGCGGCGACGCGGCGCCCGAACCAGGCCTGCGGCACTACGTGTTCCAGCGTGCTGTGTCCGAGCGGTTCGCCGTCAGCGCGCAGGCGCAGGCGCCGGCGGCAATGCAGGCAGCGGGTCTCCCAGCCGTCCTCCAGCGCGTGCGCCTGGGCGTCGGTCTGCGCCGCCAGCAACAGCCGTTGGCGCAGCGCGGCGCGCATCTCAGGCGGCGAGTACGCCCAGTTCGCGGCCGATACGGGTGAACGCGTCGATCGCCTGGTCCAGGTGGGCGCGGGTGTGTGCGGCGCTGATCTGGGTGCGGATCCGCGCCTGGCCCTTGGGCACCACCGGGAAGAAGAAGCCGATGGCGTAGATGCCTTCCTCCAGCAGCCGCTCGGCGAAGCGCTGCGCCAGCGGCGCGTCGTACAGCATCACCGGGCAGATCGGATGAGTGCCGGGCTTGATGTCGAACCCGGCAGCGGCCATGCGCTCGCGGAAGTAGGCGGTGTTCTCGACCAGGCGCGCGCGCAGGTCGTCGGCGGCGTCGAGCATCGCGAAGGCCTTGATGCCGGCCGCGACCACGTGCGGCGGCAGCGAGTTGGAGAACAGGTAGGGTCGCGAGCGCTGGCGCAGCAGTTCGATCACCTCGCGGCGGCCGGTGGTGAAACCGCCCAGCGCGCCGCCCATGGCCTTGCCCAGGGTGCCGGTGACGATATCGATCCGGTCCAGCACGCCCTTGACCTCGGCCGAGCCGCGGCCGCTGGCGCCGAGGAAGCCGGTGGCATGGCATTCGTCGATGTGCACCAGCGCGTTGTACTTCTTCGCCAGCGCGGTGATCTCGTCCAGCGGGGCGATGAAGCCGTCCATCGAGAACACGCCGTCGCTGGTGATCAGCTTGGTCTTGCAGCCGGCGGCGTCGGCCGCCTGCAGCTGCGCTTCCAGGTCGGCCATGTCGCAGTTGGCGTAGCGGAAGCGCTTGGCCTTGCACAGGCGCACGCCGTCGATGATCGAGGCATGGTTGAGCGCGTCGGAGATGATCGCGTCGTGCTCGCCGAGCAGCGGTTCGAACAGGCCGCCGTTGGCGTCGAAGCAGGCGGCGTAGAGGATGGTGTCCTCGGTGCCGAAGAACGTGGCGATCTGCGCTTCCAGTTGCTTGTGCAGGTCCTGGGTGCCGCAGATGAAGCGCACCGAGGCCATGCCGAAGCCGTGCGTGTCCAGCGCGTCCTTGGCGGCCTGGATCAGTGCCGGATGATCGGCCAGGCCCAGGTAGTTGTTGGCGCAGAAGTTCAGCACGCGGCGGCCGTCGGCGAGGACGATTTCCGCCGCCTGCGGGCCGACGATGATGCGCTCGGACTTGAACAGGCCCTGGGCGCGGATCGCGTCCAGTTCCTCGGCGTAGTGCTGGGTGAGGCGGGAGTCGGTCATGACGGGCACGCGCGGCGGAAAGAAGCGGCGATTTTACCGCGGCGCCCGCGCCGGCCGCGGCCGTCATGCACAAATGGCATGAGCCGCTGCCGGGAAGTCATTTCACCCGCCGCCTGCCGCTGCGCAGCATGCGTCATGGTCCGCGGCGGGTATCGGCCGCGGCGTCGGCCTGTGTGTTTTCGGAGAACCGCCCATGTCCAGCCTTCCGCCGCGCCGCTGGCGCCCGCTGCTCGCGCTCGCACTGTGCGTGTTCGCCGGGGCCGCTGCCGCCGCCGAGACGCAACTGCTCAACGTGTCCTACGATCCCACCCGCGAGCTGTACCGGGACTACAACGCCGCCTTCGCCAGGCACTGGGCGCAACTGCATCCCGGCGAGCAGGTCGCGGTGGAGACCTCGCACGGCGGCTCCGGCAAGCAGGCGCGCGCGGTGATCGACGGGGTCGAGGCGGACGTGGTGACGCTGGCATTGGCCTACGACGTCGATGCGATCGCCGCCAAGAGCAAGCTGATCGGTGCGAACTGGGCCACGCGCCTGCCCGACAACAGCGCGCCGTACACCTCGACCATCGTGTTCCTGGTGCGCAAGGGCAATCCGAAGGGGATCAAGGACTGGCCCGACCTGCTGCGCAGCGGCGTGTCGGTGATCACGCCCAATCCCAAGACCTCCGGCGGCGCGCGCTGGAACTATCTGGCCGCCTGGGCCTACGCCGACCACATCTTCAAGGGCGACCGCGAGCGCATCCTCAACTACATGCGCGCGCTGTTCCGCAACGTGCCGGTGCTGGATACCGGCGCGCGCGGCGCCACCACCACCTTCGTCCAGCGTGGCATCGGCGACGTGCTGCTGGCCTGGGAGAACGAGGCGTTCCTGGCGCAGCAGGAACTGGGCCAGGACAAGTTCGAGATCGTGGTGCCGAAGCTGTCGATCCTGGCCGAGCCGTCGGTGGCGCTGGTCGACAAGAACGTGGACAAGCACGGCACCCGCGCGGTGGCCGAGGAATACCTGAAGTACCTGTACTCGCCGGAAGGACAGAAGATCGCGGCCAGACACTATTACCGGCCGCGCCATCCCGAGTACGCCGACCGCGCCGATCTGGCGCGGCTGCCGAAGGTGCGCCTGGTCACCATCGATCAGGCGTTCGGGTCCTGGGCCAAGGCGCAGGCCACGCACTTCGACGACGGCGGCCTGTTCGACCAGATCCAGGCGAGCAAGTGACGCGATGGCCGTGACCGCCGCCGCCGTTGCCCGCGCTCCGCGCCAGCGCCGGGTGATGCCGGGGTTGGGGCTGAGTCTGGGCATCACCCTGACCTGGCTGGGACTGGTGGTGCTGATCCCCTTGTTCGCGGTGCTGCTCAAGACCAGCGGGCTGGGCTGGGACGGCGTGTGGCGGGTGTGGAGCGAGCCGCGGGTGCTGGCGGCGTTGCGCTTGAGTTTCGGCACCGCGCTGGCCGCAGCCGCGTTCAATGCGGTGATGGGCACCTGGGTGGCCTGGGTGTTCGTGCGCTATCGCTTTCCCGGCAAGCGCCTGTTCGACGCGATGATCGATCTGCCGTTCGCGCTGCCGACCGCGGTGGCCGGCATCGCCCTGACCGCGCTGTACGGCAGCAACGGCTGGATCGG
>NZ_AQOI01000770.1:0-6332 GCF_000364665.1 Xanthomonas sp. SHU 199 | reverse complement strand
CGGGCGCCCAGCCTGCCGACGCTGGCCTGGTGGTGGCCGCGGCTGGCGCTGCTGCTGGCGCTGGCGGCGACCGGCTACGCGCTGCTGCGGCGTAGTCAGGCGCTGCTGCTGGCACCGCTGCGTGTGCTGCAGCGCCTGCTCGGCACGGTCGCCGTGCTGAGCCTGGCCGCACTGGGCGTCGGCGGCCTGCTGATCGGCTATGTCGGGCTGATGCAGGTCAGCGGGGCGAGCGGGGTCAAGGTCGCTTACGCGCCACTGGGCATCGTCGTGGCGCTGGTGTTCGTGGGGCTGCCGTTCGTGGTGCGGATCGTCCAGCCGGTGCTGGCCGAGGCCGAGCGCGAACTGGAAGAGGCGGCGGCCACGCTCGGTGCCGGGCGCTGGCAGACGGTACGGCGGGTAGTGCTGCCGACCCTGTGGCCGGCGGTGCTGACCGGATTCGCGCTGGCCTTCGCGCGCGGCGTCGGCGAGTACGGCTCGGTGATCTTCATCGCCGGCAACCTGCCCAATGCCACCGAGATCGCGCCGTTGCTGATCACCATCCGCCTGGAAGAGTTCGACTACGGCGGTGCCAGCGCGATCGCCGCGGCGATGCTGCTGTTGTCGCTGCTGTCGCTGCTACTGGTGAATGGGGCGCAGGCCTGGTTCGCGCGGCGCGGCAGGGCGGTGGCGTGATGGCGTCGGTCGTGTCCGCGCTGGCCGCGCACGTCCCCGGGCAGGCCGGTGCTGCCGCCGTCGCCGCGCACGTGCAGGCTTCGGTGGTCGACGAGCCGCGCTGGGTGAGGCTGTTGCTGATCGGCGGCGTGCTCGCCTTCCTGCTGGCGTTCCTGCTGCTGCCCTTGCTGCTGGTGTTCACCGAGGCGTTGCGCAGCGGCGTCGGCGTGTTCTGGCGCGCGATCTCCGATCCGGACGCGCTGGCGGCGATCCGCCTGACGCTGCTGGTGGCGGCGATCGTGGTGCCGTTGAACCTGGTGTTCGGCGTGGCCGCGGCCTGGGCGGTCAGCAAGCACCGTTTCCCCGGCAAGCGCCTGCTGGTGAGCCTGATCGACCTGCCGTTCTCGGTGTCGCCGGTGGTCGCCGGCCTGTTGTTCATCCTGATCTTCGGCCGCAACGGCTGGGCCTGGCCGTTGATCGACGAAGGCGTGTGGCTGCACCTGCCGCCGCTGGGCGACGTGTCGCTGCATCTGCCGCGCATCGTGTTCGCGCTGCCGGGCATCGTGCTGGCGACCACCTTCGTCACCTTTCCCTTCATCGCCCGCGAGCTGATGCCGCTGATGGAGCAGCAGGGCGACGACGAGGAGCTGGCGGCGCTGAGCCTGGGCGCCAGCGGTTGGCAGACGTTCCTGCGGGTGACCCTGCCGAACATCCGCTGGGGCCTGCTGTACGGCGTGCTGCTGTGCAGTGCGCGGGCGATGGGCGAGTTCGGTGCGGTGTCGGTGGTGTCCGGACAGATCCGTGGGCGCACCAACACGCTGCCGCTGCATGTGGAGATCCTCTACAACGAATACGCCTACAGCGCGGCCTTCGCCTGCGCCAGCCTGCTGGCGTTGACCGCGCTGCTGACGCTCGCCGTCAAGTCCTGGCTGCACTGGCGCCACGGCGCGGCGCTGGCCGCCACTCACCGACATTGAGGTTGCGATGAGCATTCGCGTACAGCATCTGGGCAAGCGCTTCGGCGATTTCGCCGCGCTCGACGACGTCAGTCTGGACATCCGCCAGGGCGAACTGCTGGCGCTGCTGGGGCCCTCCGGCTCCGGTAAGACCACGCTGCTGCGGGTGATCGCGGGACTGGAACATGCCGACCGCGGACGCGTGCTGATCCACGGCGAGGACGCCACCGCGCTGTCGGTGCAGGCGCGCCGGGTCGGCTTCGTGTTCCAGCACTACGCCTTGTTCAAGCACATGAGCGTGTACGAGAACATCGCCTTCGGCCTGCGCGTGCGCCGCGAGGCGCGCTGGAGCGAGGCGCGCATCCGCGCGCGGGTGCAGGAACTGCTGGCGCTGGTGCAGTTGCACGACCTGGAGCGACGCTACCCGGCGCAACTGTCCGGCGGCCAGCGCCAGCGTGTGGCGCTGGCCCGCGCGCTGGCGATCGAGCCGCGCGTGCTGTTGCTCGACGAACCGTTCGGCGCGCTCGACGCGCAGGTCCGCCGCGACCTGCGGCGCTGGCTGCGCGAGCTGCACGAACGCACCGGCCTGACCACGGTGTTCGTCACCCACGACCAGGAAGAGGCGCTGGAACTGGCCGACCGCGTGGCCATCCTCAACCGCGGCCGGGTCGAGCAGATCGGCAGCCCGGCACAGGTCTACGAGCAGCCGGCTTCGCCCTTCGTCTACGCCTTCGTCGGTGCGGTGAACCGGCTGCCTGCGCGTCTGCACGGCGGTGCGGTGCAGGTCGGCGGCTTGGCCTTGCCGGCGCCGTCGACGCCGCTGTCCAGTGGTCCGGTCGAGCTGTATGTGCGGCCGGAAGACCTGGCGCCAGGCAACGAGGGCTGGGCGGCGACGGTGCTGTCGATCCAGCGCAGCGGCCCGCGGCTGCGCTTGCGCGCGCAGCTGGCGCACGGCCACGACGAGGTCGAGGTGGAACTGCCGGCGGGCGAGGGGGCACCCGACTACGCGCCGGGCCAGCCATTGCACCTGCGCGCACGCCGTTTCGGGGTCTTCGCCCGGCCCGACTGAGGCGCCATTGCGCCCTGCCGATCGGCGACCGCCGCGCCTGCGCATTGGTGTGGCCAGCGGCTGCCTGCCCGGTCGCGGCCTGACCGCCACATCCGGACGAGGGCCTTCCCTGGCAGGCCGGCTCCCGCTGTCGGCGGCTCGCTGTGTCCGCGCTTGGCGCGAATCCGGGGTTTTGTGTCACGGCGTGGCATGCGCCGCGTGAAAAGTTGTTGCACTGCACGATCAAAGCAGTTAAAAAACCGTAAAGGCGCATCCGCCTCGTCGCTGCACCCCTTCCTCGTCAACCCTAGGAGAATGACCGGTGAACAAGACCACTCTCGCCCTGGCCGTCGCACTGGCCGCTTCGCCGCTCACCGTCCTGGCCCAGGACGAGCCCACCTCGCCGATCACCGGCTCCTATGGCGTGGTCAGCGACTACGTGTTCCGTGGCGTCTCCCAGACCAACAAGGGCCCGGCGTTCCAGGCCGGCCTCACCTACACCTCGCCGTTCGGCCTGTACGTGGGCACCTGGGGCTCCAACGTCGATTTCGGCGCGGGCGATCCGGATTGGGAAGTGGACGGCTTCGTCGGCTACAACGTCGATTTCTCGCCGGACTGGAACTTCGACGTGATGGTCAATCGCTACGGCTATCCGGGCGCCGGCAAGTCGAACTACAACGAACTGATCACCAAGACCAAGTTCCTCAAGACCTACACCCTGACCGTGGCCTACACCGACAACGTGTACAACCTGGACCGGGACAGCTTCTACTACGCGCTGGACGGGAACTGGTCGCTGCCGCAGGGCTTCAGCGTCGGCGCGCACGTCGGCCGCACCACCTACGAAAGCGCGTTGACCGCGTACCAGGACTACACCGACTACAACGTCAGCGTGGGCAAGATGGTCGGCCCGCTGGCGCTGAGCGTGGGCTACTACGACACCGACAACAAGGGCGCGGCGAACTTCACCGAGCGCCTGGCCGGTCACCGCGTGGTGGTCTCGGGCACGATCGCGTTCTGATCGCATCGTCTCGTGAAACGACGAAGGGCGCCGCGAGGCGCCCTTCGTCTTTTTCGGCATCGCATCGCCGCGTAGCCGCGGCGCGCGCATCACCAGCTCAGCACGACCTTGCCGGCCTTGCCTTCTTCCATCAGGTCGAAGCCCTTCTGGAATTCGTCGATGGTCAACTGGTGGGTCAGCACCTTGCCCAGCGGGAAGCCGGACAGCACCAACTGGGTCATCTTGTACCAGGTCTCGTACATCTTGCGGCCGTAGATGCCCTGCACGGTCAGGCCCTTGAAGATGATCTTGTCCCAGTCGGCGCCGGCGCCGCGCGGCATGATGCCGAGCATGGCGATCTTGCCGCCGTGGTACATGCAGTCGAGCATGTCGTTGAACGCGCGCGGATTGCCGCTCATCTCCAGGCCCACGTCGAAGCCTTCCATGTGCAGGTCGGCCATCACGTCCTTGAGCGAGGTGTTGGCGACGTTGACCACGCGGGTCGCGCCCATGTCCGCGGCCAGCTTCAGGCGGAAGTCGTTGACGTCGGTGACCACCACGTTGCGCGCGCCGATGTGCTTGCAGATGCCCGCGGCGATGATGCCGATCGGGCCGGCGCCGGTGATCAGCACGTCCTCGCCGATCACGTCGAACTCCAGCGCGCAGTGCGCGGCGTTGCCGTAGGGATCGAAGAACGCGGCCAGTTCGGACGGGATCTGGTCGGGGATCGGCCACAGGTTGGAGGCCGGCATCACCATGTACTCGGCGAAGGCGCCGTTGACGTTGACGCCGATGCCGACGGTGTTCGGGCACAGGTGCGGACGCCCGCCGCGGCAGTTGCGGCAGTGGCCGCAGACGATGTGGCCTTCGGCCGAGACACGCTGGCCGACCTCGTAGCCGGTGACCGCCGAGCCGAGCTGGGCGATGCGGCCGACGAACTCGTGGCCGATGGTCAGGCCGGGCTTGATGGTGCGCTGGCTCCACTCGTCCCACAGGTAGATGTGCAGGTCGGTGCCGCAGATCGCGGTCTTTTCCAGCTTGATCAGCACCTCGTTGGGGCCGGGCACCGGCACCGGCACCTGTTCCAGCCAGATGCCCTTGGCGGCCTCGCGCTTGACCAGCGCCTTCATTGTTTGCGCCATGTCGGTGCAGATTCGATGGGAAGAGGGCGCGCAGTATAAGCGCCCGGCCGACGCGGCCATGTTGCGGCGCGGTCAGGGTGCCATTGGTCACGGTCCGGCCACTTGATGACAGCCGTTACACTCTAACGTCTGTCATCAAGGAAGCTATTCGATGCGTTCGAATTCGTTGGCTGTCGCCATCGCCGCCGTGGCCGCCCTGTCCGGCGCCTCCGCCGCCCACGCTGGCGAGGGCATGTGGGTCCCGCAGCAGTTGCCGGACATCGCCGGGCCGCTGCAGCAGGCCGGCCTGAAGCTGTCGCCGCAACAACTGTCCGATCTCACCGGCGACCCGATGGGCGCGGTCGTCTCGCTCGGCGGCTGCACCGCCAGCTTCGTCTCGCCGCAGGGCCTGGTGGTGACCAACCACCACTGCGCCTATGGCGCGATCCAGCTCAACTCCACTCCGCAGAAGAACCTGATCCGCGACGGCTTCAGCGCCGCCAGCCAGGGCGCCGAACTGAGCGCGGGCCCGAACGCGCGCATCTACGTGCTCGACCGCATCACCGACGTCACCGCGCAGGCCAAGGCGGCGATGGCCGCGGCCGGCAACGATGCGCTCAAGCGCACGCAGGCGCTGGAGGATTTCGACAAGGCCCAGGTCGCCGCGTGCGAAGCCGATGCCGGCTACCGCTGCGAGCTGTACAGCTTCTCCGGCGGCAACACCTACCGCCTGTTCCGCACCCTGGAAATCCGCGACGTGCGCCTGGCCTACGCGCCGCCGTCGGGCATCGGCAAGTTCGGCGGCGACGTCGACAACTGGATGTGGCCGCGCCACACCGGCGACTTCTCGTTCTACCGCGCCTACGTCGGCAAGGACGGCAAGCCGGCCGCCTACGCCAAGGACAACGTGCCGTACCAGCCCAAGCACTTCCTGAAGTTCGCCGACCAGCCGCTGGGCGCCGGCGATTTCGTCATGGTCGCCGGCTACCCGGGCCGTACCAACCGCTATGCGCTGGCCTCCGAATTCGACGCCACCGCGAGCTGGGGCTACCCCACCGCCGCGCGCCAGTACCGCGACCTGATCGCGCTGGTCGAGCAGGCCGGCAAACAGAGCCCGGACATCCAGGTGAAGTACGCCGCGACCATGGCCAGCTGGAACAACGTCGCCAAGAACTACGAGGGCCAGCTGGAGGGCTTCAAGCGCATCGACGCGGCGGCCAAGAAGCACGCCGAGGAAGACGCAGTGCTGGCCTGGCTCAAGCGCCAGGGCGGCGAGGGCAAGGCCGCGCTGCAGGCGCATGCGCAACTGCTGGCGCTGGGCGAGCAGGCCAAGGCCACCCGCGATCGCGACCTGGTGCTGCGGCAGATGCGCCGCACCGGCGTGCTCGGCAGTGCGGTGTCCCTGTATCGCCTGTCGATCGAACGCGCCAAGCCGGACGCCGAACGCGAGCCGGGCTACCAGGAGCGCGACCTGCCCGAGATCGAGGGCGCGATGAAGCAGATGGAGCGCCGCTACGTCGCCGCCATGGACAGCCAGTTGCAGCGCTACTGGTTCG
>NZ_AQOI01000769.1:0-2783 GCF_000364665.1 Xanthomonas sp. SHU 199 | reverse complement strand
AGCTGCCGAAGGCGCAGCGCCTGCCGGCGCTGGACCAGTGGCTGGCCGGTGCCGACGCGCAGGCCGCCGCCACGCGTCTGGCCGGCACTCAACTGGGCAATACCGAGGCGCGCCTGAAGTGGCTGCATGCCGACCGCGCCGCGTTCGAGGCCAGCGACGACCCGGCGCTGCGCTATGCGGTGGCGCTGATGCCGACCCTGCTGCAGATCGAGCAGGACGAGAAGCGGCGTGAGGGCGAGGAACTGCTGGCGCGTCCGCGCTACCTGCAGGCCGTGGCCGACTACAAGAAGAGCCAGGGCGAGTTCGTGTATCCGGACGCCAACTCCTCGCTGCGCATCACCTTCGGCAACGTCAAGGGCTACGTGCCGAAGGACGGCGTGGCCTACACCCCGTTCACCACGCTGGAAGGCGTGGTCGCCAAGGACACCGGCGTGGAGCCGTTCGATTCGCCCAAGGCGCTGCTGGAGGCGGCCAAGGCCAAGCGCTACGGTGGGCTGGAGGACAAGCGGCTGGGCACGGTGCCGGTCAACTTCCTGTCCGACCTGGACATCACCGGCGGCAATTCCGGCTCGCCGGTGATGGACGCGCACGGCAAGCTGGTCGGCCTGGCCTTCGACGGCAACTGGGAGTCGGTGAGCTCGAACTGGGTGTTCGATCCGGCGATGACCCGCATGATCGCGGTCGATTCGCGCTATTTGCACTGGATCATGCAGGAAGTGATGCCGGCGCCGCGGCTGTTGAAGGAGTTGAACCTGGCCAAGTGAGCCGGGTTCCGGCGGGCGGCGGCTACGGCCGCCGTCCGCATGTCCGCCCCGGCACGCCGCGGCGGGCACGCGGGATGCAGCGCAGGGTTTCCGGCGACGGAGCGGGTATCATGCCGCTCCGTTTTCGTTTGCGAGACGGCCCCTTCCCCCCAAGGAATCCAGCGCATGCGCATTCTGCTCGCCCGCCATGGCGAAACCCCGTGGAACGCCGAAGGCCGCTACCAGGGCCAGATCGACATCCCGCTGTCGCCGGTCGGCGACGCTCAGGCGCAGGCGCTGGGCGCCCGCCTGCGCGAGGTGCCGCTGACCCGCGCCGTGGCCTCGCCGCTGGCCCGCGCGCAGCGCACCGCGCGCTTCGCCCTGGGCCCTGAGCGCGAGGCGTTGCTGCAGACCGATCCGGACCTGCAGGAAATCGCCCATGGCGAATGGGAAGGCCTGCTGGCCAGCGAGATCCACGAGAAGGATCCGGCGCGCCTGCGCGCCTGGCGCGAGGAGCCGGACACGGTGCTGATGCCGGGCGGCGAGTCGCTGCGGCAGGTGCTGGAGCGTTCCTGGCGCGGCCTGACCCGCGCCGCCGAGGGCCTGGGCGAGCACGACACGCTGCTGGTGGTGGCCCACGATGCGGTCAACCGGGTGATCCTGTGCCGGGTGCTGGGCCTGCCGATCGCGCGGCTGTGGAGTTTCCGCCAGGCGCCGACCACGCTGAACCTGCTGGAAGGGCCGGATGTGGAGCATCTGGAAGTGGTGCGCTTGAACGATTGCGCGCATCACACGCCGTTCTTCGGCGAGGCGAAGCATCGGGCGCTGTAGTTTTTTCGATCGTTGCTACGGTGTGCTGAGTCGATGCAAAGGCAGGATCAAGTGCTTTCGCGCTTGACGCGCGAGTTACTTTTCTTTGCTTGTGCAAAGAAAAGTAACCAAAAGAAAGCACACCCGGGCGGCACGCCCTCCGCGCTGCGCGCTCCGGGTGCGCAAGCAGGCCGGACATTTTTCGGCGGCACATCCATGTGCCGTCGAAAAACGGCGCGCATCCTGCGCGCCGCCCCTGCGGGGTTTTTATCCGGCCTGCTTGCCGTGCCTCACGGGATCCGGAACAGCCAAGGCCAAAGCGACAGCCAAAGCCATAGCCACAGCCAAAGCCAGAGCCACAGCCAAAGCCAAAGCCAGAGCCAAAGCCAGAGCCAAAGCCAGAGCCAGAGCCAGAGCCAGAGCCAGAGCCAAAGCCAAAGCCAAAGCCACAGCCAGAGCCAAAGCCACAGCCAGAGCCACAGCCAGAGCCACAGCAGCAGCAACAGCAACAGCAACAGCCAAAACCAAAGCCAAAGCAAAATGCGTCGCCGCTATGAGTGCGCGTGCTGTTGTCGCATCAGTCGAGTTCAATCGTCTCCATGAACACCCTCCCCGAATGGCTCGCCTACATCGAGCGCCAGCACCCCCAGGACATCGCAATGGGCCTGGAGCGGGTGCGCGCGGTCGCCGCACGCATGCGCCTGACCAAGCCGGCCAAGCACGTCATCACCGTCGGCGGGACAAACGGCAAGGGCTCGACCGTCGCCTTCGTCGAGGCCATCGCGCGTGCCGCCGGCTGGCGCGTGGGCAGCTACACCTCGCCGCACCTGCTGCGCTACAACGAGCGCGTGCGCATCGACGGCGACGAGGCCAGCGATGCCGAGCTGGTGACCGCCTTCGCGGCAGTGGAGGCCGCGCGCGGCGACACCGCGCTGACGTATTTCGAATACGGCACGTTGGCGGCGTTGTGGTTGTTCCAGCAGGCCAAGCTGGAACTGGCGGTGCTGGAAGTCGGCCTCGGCGGCCGCCTGGATGCGGTGAACCTGGTCGATGCCGACGTGGCGGTGATCACCACCGTGGACATCGACCACACCGACTGGCTCGGCACCGATCGCGAAGCGATCGGCGCGGAGAAGGCCGGCATCGCGCGGCCGTGGAAACCGCTGGTGCTGGGCGAGATCGATCCGCCCTCCAGCGTGCTGCGCCGCGCCTACGCGATCGGCGCCAATG
>NZ_AQOI01000768.1:0-682 GCF_000364665.1 Xanthomonas sp. SHU 199 | reverse complement strand
AGCCGCCAGCGTGCGCGCGAGGCGGCGCCGTGCACCGATACCGCCCTGCTCGGTGCGCTGCGCCTGGCGGCCGAGGCCCACGGCCTGCGCCAGCCGCCGCAGCTGCGGCTGTGTGCGCGCATCGATTCGCCGCAACTGATCGGGCCGTGGCAGCCGGTGCTGCTGCTGCCGGCGCGGCGCATGGACAGCCTGCGCGCCGACGATCTGGACATGGCGCTGACCCACGAACTGGTGCACCTGCAGCGCCGCGACCTGTGGTGGGGGCTGCTGCCGGCGGTGGCGCAGCACCTGTTCTTCTTCCATCCGCTGGTGCACCTGGCCAACCGCGAGTACGCCCTGGCCCGCGAGGCGGCCTGCGATGCGGCCGTGGTCGCCGGTCACCGCCATTGCCGTCACGACTACGCGCGGCTGCTGGTGCAGCTGGGTGTGGCACCGCGGCCCAGCGCCGGCCTGGCCAGCGCTTCGCCGACCTTCCTGAGCCTGAAACGGAGATTGCTGATGCTGCAGACCACGTCCGCTTTTCCGCGCCTGGGCGCGGCCCTGATCCTGACCGCGGTGACCGTGCTCGGCGTGGCGCCGCTGCGCCTGGTGGCCCAGCCCGGCCATGCGCTGCCTGCCGCCGGCAAGCCGGCTCCCGCCTCCCCGGCGCAGGCCGCGGCGCCACCGAGCGAATACACTGCCG
>NZ_AQOI01000767.1:0-4326 GCF_000364665.1 Xanthomonas sp. SHU 199 | reverse complement strand
CGGATCGGAATCGGCTTCGGCCAGGACCGCGGCGGCAATCTGTTCGGGTGTCGGACCGGCCGGTGCGGGCGCCAGCGCCTGCTGCGACATGATGCCGGCCAGGGCCGGATCGGCATCGGCTTCGGCCAGGACCGCGGCAGCGATCTGTTCGGGCGTGGGGCCGGCAGCGGCCGGGGCGGGCGCCGTCGTCGCGGCGTCCGCTTGCACGTCGGCGACCGCGACCGGCGCGGGGCTCGGCGGCACGGCCTTCTGCTCCTCGGCGATCACGTCGTGGAGCAGGCCTTCCAGATAATCGTCGATGATCCCGGGGGTGCTCATGCGGCTTGCTCCATCGGCGTGGCGTCGCTGGCGATCAGCCATTCCAGCGCGCGGCGGTAGGCGGCCAGGCCGCGGCCCGGGTAGTCGCCCGGCACGCCGGCCACCGTCAGCGCCTTGACGTTGCAGATCTTGGTGTCGACCGGGATGGCGTCTTCCCACACCCGCTCGCCGTAGCTGTCCTGCATCTGCCGCAGGGTCTCGTTGCCGGCGCGGGTGCGCTTGTCGAACAGGGTCGGCAGGATCGAGGCGGGCAGGGGGCGGCGGCGCGAGCGCTCGACCATGTCCACGGTGCGGACCATGCTGGCCAGGCCGTGCAGGGCCAGCGGCTCGGCCTGGGTCGGGATGATCACGCGGTCGGCCGCCGCCAGCGCGTTGATCATCAGCAGGCCCAGGGTCGGCGGGCAGTCGAGCAGGATGTAGTCGTGCTGGCCGGCGTGGCGGGCCATGGCCTGCTGCAGCGCCAGGCCCAGGCCGGGCTGGTTGGCGCTGCGCCGTTCCAGCGTGGCCAGCGCGGTCTGCCCGCAGACGAAGCTCAGGCGCTCGACCGCGGTGTCGCGGGCCAGCGCGGCGAGTTCGCCCGGCGGGGTCGCGAACAGGTCGAGCACGCCCGGCGGCTGCGGTTCCTGCGGCACGTCGAAGGCCCGGGTCAGCGAGGCGTGCGGATCGAGATCGAGCATCAGCACGCGGTGCCCGAGCATGGCCAGCCCACGGCCCAGGGCCAGCGTGGTGGTGGTCTTGCCCACGCCACCTTTCTGGTTGGCGATCGCCCAGATGCGCATCAGTTGACTCCTTCAATGGCAGGTACTGCGCGGGGGCCGCCGGCGTTGCCGGGGGCCGCCGCGGCGGGGGGTGTCGGGGTGGCCGGCGCGGCGCCGGCGCTCAAACGATCGGAGGCCGACGGCGTCGCATCGCCGCTGTCGCCGGAGTCGGCCAGGATCACCAACACCACGCGGCGGTTGGCGTTGCGGCCGGCCTGCGTGTCGTTGCTGGCGCGCGGGCGGAACTGGCCGTAGCCGATCATCGACAGCCGCGAGGGCTGCAGGCCCTGGTCGGCGAACAGGTGGACCACGCTGGCCGCGCGCGCCGCCGACAGTTCCCAGTTCGAGGGGAACTGCGCGGTGGCGATCGGGGTGTTGTCGGTGTAGCCCTCCACGCGCACCCCGTTGGGCACGCCGGACAGCACCTGCGCCAGTTCGGACAGGGTGGCGCGCGCGCTCTGGTCGAGCGCGGCCGAGCCGGAGCCGAACAGGATGTCGCTGTTGATCTCCACTTCGATCCACAGCCCGGCGCGGCGCACGGTGATCAGCTTCTTCTGGATCAGCGGCGCCAGCGCGGCGCCGAGGCGATCGGCGATGCTGTCGAGCTGGCGCTGCGCGCGTCGCAGCTGCTGCGCGTCGCGCAGGTCGTCGCCGCGCTGCGCGTTGCCCGAGGGCAGGCGGTTGGGATCGGGCAGGGTCAGCGCCGGGCTGGACTTGATCGGGGTCGGCCGCTCGCCGCCCTGGCCCTGCAGCGCGTGGTCGCCGACCTGCACCGGACGCAGGGTCGTCGGGGTGCCGCCGAACGCGGCGCTCATCGCGTCGGCCATGACCCGGTACTTGGCTTCGTTGATCGTGGACAGCGCGTACATCACCACGAAGAAGGCGAGCAGCAACGTCATCAGGTCGGCATAGGGGATGGCCCATGCCTCGTGGTTGGCGTGCTCGTCGTGGGAGTGCTTGCGGGCCATTCGGAACTCAATGCAAGAATCCGGCCAGTTTCGATTCGATGTTGCGCGGGTTCTCGCCCTGGGCGATGGCGATCAACCCTTCGATGATCATTTCGCGTTCGCCGCAGCTGTGCTTGATCACGCTCTTGAGCTTGGCGGCCATCGGCAGGAACAGCAGGTTGGCCGAGGCGATGCCGTAGATGGTGGCGGTGAACGCGGCGGCGATGCCGTGGCCGAGCTTGCTCGGGTCGGCCAGGTTCTTCATCACCGCGATCAGGCCCAGCACCGCGCCGATGATGCCCAGGGTCGGTGCGTAGATGCCCATGCCCTCGAACACCTTGGCCGCGGCCAGGTCGCAATGTTCCTGGCCTTCCAGGTCGATCTCCAGCATGTGCCGGATCGCTTCCGGCTCCACGCCGTCCACCAGCATCTGCAGGCCCTTGCGCACGAACGGATCCTGCTGCTGCGGCACCTGGTTCTCCAGCCCGAGCAGGCCCTGGCGGCGCGCGATGTTGCTCCATTCCACGATCTGCTTGAGCAGCGCCTGGCGGTCGCTCGGCGGCGGCCACAGGATCCACTTGGCGATCTGGAACGCACGGCGGAACACGGACGGCGGGGTGTGCACCAGGATCGCGGCGACGGTGCCGACGATCACGATCACGAACGCAGCCGGCGACCACAGCGCCGAAATGCCGGCGCCCTTGAGGATGCTGCCGCCGATGAGCGACAGAATCGCCAACAGCAGGCCGATGAGACTGAGCTTGTCCATGCAGGAGGTATCGGCCAGGGGGCGGGGGACTTGAAGGGGGCGGGATTCGGGAATCGGGATTTGGGATTGGCAAGAGCGCGAGGGCGGAGGGTTGGTCGGTGTGCCGTAGGAGAGGCTTCAGCCGCGACGCGCGGACCTTGGCGCGTTGCCTAAACACAATCGTTCGGATCGTCTCGGCAATTGGCACTGCGCTGCGCGTGCTATCGCCAATCCCAGCCTCACCGCGTCGCGGCTGAAGCCGCTTCTATGGCGGAATCAGGGAAAACGAGGCCCCGGGAAGCCGCCGTTGCGAATCCCCACTCCCGAATCCCCATTCCCGGCCTTCAGGCCTTCAAGCCATCCACATCCAGAATCAGCGCCAGGCGGCCATCGCCGATGAGGGTGGCGCCGGCGTAGCCGGGCAGGCCGCGCAGCGAACGCGGCAGCGGCTTGATCACCACTTCCTCGCGGCCGCGGACCTGGTCCACGACCAGGCCCATGCGCGATTCGCCGGCCTGCAGCACCACCACGGTGAGCAGCGGCAGTTGCGGGGCGTCGATGTTGAGCCACTGGCGCAGGTCCACCAGCGGCAGGGTGTGCGACTGCCGGTCGAGCACGGCGCGGCCGTCGAACCAGCCCAGCGAGCGGCGCGGGGCGTGCAGCACTTCCACCACGCGCGCCAGCGGCAGCGCGTAGACGGTGTCGCCGGCCTGCACCAGCAGGGTCGGCAGGATCGCCAGGGTCAGCGGCACGCGGATCAGGAAGCGGCTGCCACGGCCCAGTTCGGACTGGATCTGGATCTGCCCGCTGAGTTCGCGGATGCGCGACTGCACCACGTCCATGCCGACGCCGCGGCCGGAGATGTCGGTGACTTCGGATTTGGTCGAGAAGCCGGGCAGGAACACCAGGTGCAGGCATTCCTCGGTGCTCAGGCGGGCCGCGGCCTCCGGATCGATCAGGCCCTTCTCGCGGGCCTTGGCGCGCAGCCGTTCCGGGTCGATGCCGGCGCCGTCGTCCTGCACCTCGATGCTGACGTAGTCGCCTTCCTGCTGCGCCGACAGGCGCACGTGGCCGCCGCGCGGCTTGCCGGTGGCCTCGCGCAGCGCCGGCGCTTCGATGCCGTGGTCGATCGCGTTGCGCACCAGGTGCACCAGCGGATCGGCCAGCGCCTCGACCAGGTTGCGGTCGAGCTCGGTGTCGGCGCCGATCAGTTCCAGCTCCACTTCCTTGTTGAGCGAGCGGGCGACGTCGCGCGCCACCTTGGGGAAGCGCGAGAACACCTTGCCGACCGGCTGCATGCGCGTGCGCATCACCGCCGACTGCAGGCGGGCGGTGGCGATGTCCAGGCTGCTGACCGCACGGTCCAGCTCCTCGTCGCGCAGGCGCACGCGCAAGGTCTTGAGGCGGTTGCGCGAGAGCACCAGTTCGCCGATCAGGTTGACGATCGCGTCCAGGCGCTTGGTGTCCACGCGCACGGTGTGTTCGGGCTCGGCGGCCTTGGCCGGAGCGGCCGCGGCCTTGGGCGCGGCGCTGGGCGCGCGCGGCGCCGGCTGCA
>NZ_AQOI01000766.1:0-378 GCF_000364665.1 Xanthomonas sp. SHU 199 | reverse complement strand
GCGCTGGCCGGCGCGCAGCACGGCAGTGCTGCCGCCGTCCGGCGCGCGCACGGCGACACGGCCGTCGATCACGGCGACCTCGGCGGTGCGACCCTGCAGGCGCACATCGAAACGCGTGCCGAGCACCCGGGCGCTGCCGCCGGCGCTGTCGACCACGCACGGACGCCGTGGATCGTGCGTCACCTGCAGCAACGCTTCGCCGCGCAACAGCTGGACCGAGCGCAGGTGCGCCTGCATGTCCACGGCGATGGCGCTATCGGTGTTGAGCGTGACCACGCTGCCGTCGCGCAGATGCACGATGCGCACCTCGCCGACCCGGGTGAAGGCATCGCTGCGCAGTCGGTCCAGGCCGCCCCCGCCAACCCAGGCGCTGCCGCC
>NZ_AQOI01000765.1:0-5806 GCF_000364665.1 Xanthomonas sp. SHU 199 | reverse complement strand
CTCAGCGCGCGCGAGCGGCAGGTGCTGGCGCTGCTGTCGCGCGGCCTCACCAATGCCGCACTCGGCGCCGAACTCGGCATCAGCGCCGGCACCGCCAAGGTCCACGTTGAGCGCATCCTGCACAAGCTGCAGGTGGCCGACCGCACCCAGGCCGCGGTGGTCGCGGTGCAGGCGGGGGTGGCGCTGTGAGGGCGCTGGCGCGGCGCTGGAACGACTGGCCGCTGACCCGCAAGAGCCTGGCGCTGGTGGCGCTGCCGCTGTTGCTGCTGGTGGCGGCGCTGGTGGCGATCTACAGCGTGGAGCGGCAGAACATCGCCGCCGAGAACGACGTGCGCCGCACCCTGCAGTTGCTCAGCGATTTGCACGAGGCGCATGCGCTGCTGGCCGAGACCGCCGCTGGCGTGCGCGGCTACCGGCTGGTGCGCCAGGACGCGTTCTTGACCCCGTACCGCGACGCCGAGCCGCGGCTGAAGACCGTGGTGCAGCGCCTGTCGCAACGCATCACCGACCCGCGCCAGGCGCAGCGCTTCGCCCGCATCCAGCCGCTGTTCGAGGAGAAGATGCAGGGCTGGCGGCGGCTGCTGGCGCCGGACCTGAGCCGCGAGGAAGAGATCCGCCAACTGCGCGAGGGCAAGGTCACCCTCGACATCCTGCGTGCGGAACTGCGCGAGCTGCGCAACTACGAGACCGCGCAGTTGCAGGTGCGTACCGCCAAGGCGCAGGCGCTGCGCCAGCGCAACCTGCTGATCACCCTGTGCGCGGCGATGCTGGGCGGACTCGGTGCGGTGCTCGCGGTGGCCTGGTTCGCCTCGTCGCTGTCGCGACGCCTGCGCCAGCTCTCGGCCAATGCCGACCGCCTCGGCGACGGCCGGCCGCTGGCGCCACAGCCACCGGCCGGCGACGAACTGGGCCAGGTCGCGCAACGCCTGCAGCAGGCCAGCACCCTGCTCGCCGCGCGCGCCGAGGAAGCGCAGTCGGCGCGCCGCGAGGCCGAGAGCGCCAACCGCGCCAAGACCGAATTCCTCTCGCGCAGCAGCCACGAACTGCGCACCCCGCTCAACGCCATCCTCGGCTATGCGCAGGTGCTGGAGATGGACCTGCCGGGCGCGGCGCAGCGCGACCATCTGCAGCACATCCTCGGTGCCGGCCGGCATCTGTTGGGGCTGATCACCGAACTGCTGGACATCGCCCGCATCGAGGCCGATCAGCTCGACCTGAGCCCATGCCCGGTGCCGGTGCATGCCGCACTGGAAGAGGCGATGGGCCTGGTCGCACCGGAGGCGCAGGCGCGCGGCATCGTGCTACGGCCACCGCAGTTGCCGCCGGAGTGGACCGTGCGCGCCGATCCGCAGCGGCTGCGCCAGGTGTTGATCAACCTGCTGTCCAACGCGATCAAGTTCAACCGCCCGGGCGGCGCGGTGTGGGTGAGCGCCGTGCCCGAAGGCCAGTCCCTGGCCCTGGTCGTGCACGACCAGGGCCACGGTCTGACGCCGGCGCAGGTGGAACGCTTGTTCACGCCGTTCGAGCGGCTCGGCGCCGAGCGCTCGGCGATCGAGGGCACCGGTCTGGGCCTGGCGCTGAGCAAGCGCCTGACCGAGGCGATGGGCGGGCGCATCGCCGTGGACAGCGGCGCGTACGGATCGCGGTTCACGATCGCGCTGCCGCTGGACCGCCCACAGGCAGCGGCACTGCCGGACCCGGCTGTGGCGGCGCCGACGGCGAGCGGGATCCAGCGCCAGCTGCTGAGCGTGGAGGACAACCCGTCCAACCAGGCGCTGATCCGTACCCTGGTCGAACGCCGCCCGCACTGGCGCCTGCACGAGGCCGCCAGCCTGGCGCAGGCGCACGCGCATCTGCAGCAGGCCACGCCCGACCTGATCCTGCTCGACCTGCAC
This sequence comes from Xanthomonas sp. SHU 199, assembly GCF_000364665.1. Lineage (NCBI taxonomy): Bacteria > Pseudomonadati > Pseudomonadota > Gammaproteobacteria > Lysobacterales > Lysobacteraceae > Xanthomonas > Xanthomonas sp. SHU 199. Next base: position 3,911 of record NZ_AQOI01000765.1, on the reverse strand, counting down.
CTGAGCGACGGCAACGGCGAGGACCTGCTGCAGGCGCTGCGCGCGCAGCCGCACACCGCCGCGATCCCGGTGGTGGTGATCAGCGCCGATGCCACCGCGACCACGCTGGCGCGCGTGCAGGGCGATCCCGTGCGTGCCTACCTGACCAAGCCGCTGGACGTGGCCGACTTCTTCTCCGTTCTGGATCGACACCTCGCATGACCCGCAACGATGTCCTCGCCGCGCGCATCCTGATCGTCGACGACGAACCGGCCAACGTCCGCCTGCTGGAAGAACTGCTGCAGCGCGAAGGCTTCCGCCAGGTGGTGGCGACCACCGACCCGCAGCGGGTGCTGGGCCTGGTCGCCGCATTCGCGCCGGACCTGATCCTGCTCGACCTGATGATGCCGGAGCTGGACGGCTACGCGATCCTGGAACAGCTGGCGCGGCTGGCCGGCCCGTCCAGCTTCCTGCCGGTGATCGTGCTCACCGCCGACCCCAGCCGCAGCGCCCGCCACCGCGCCCTCGGCCTGGGCGCCAAGGATTTCCTGACCAAGCCGCTGGACACCTTCGAAGTGGCGCTGCGGGTGTGGAACGTGGCCGAGACCGTGGTGCTGTTCAAGCGCCTGCGTGCGCTGGCCGTGGCGGATGCCGCGCCGCCGGGATGGCTGACGGCCGGGATTGGGGATTAGGGATTGGGGATTCGCAACGGCAGCCCCCCGCTTTTGCCAATCCCCAATCCCAGCCCCCAACCTACATCGCCCGCGTCACCTGGCCGCCCAGGCCCAATGCCATCAGGACTTCCTGGGCCCTTTCCAGCAGTTCGTCGGCCACGCAGACCTGGACCACGCCGAACGGCAGTTCGCCGGCGCCGCCGAGCAGGGCCTCGCCGAACACGAAGGCGGTGATGCCGGCATCCTCCAGCGCGTGCTTGGCCAGATGGGCATCGATCAGGTGCTGGGCGCGGTAGGCGATCTGCATGGTCGCCCTCAGCCGCGAGCCACGGAGCCAGGCAGAACCTGGAGCGAGGAAAGGCAACACAGGTCCGTACACGGGTACGCCAACTGAGAAGGACGCATGACGCCAAGGGCAAGACGGAACGCCTGCATGCGGGCTTCTCCTGAGTGAATTGTTCCGCAGCCTACGCGCCAGGACGGCCGCAGACCAGTCCGACCAAGCTAAAGCAGCGCTTTACTTACTATAAACTTGCCCTTTACTTATTCTCCGAAGCGCGCATGTCCGACACCCCCGCCACCGACGCCTCCGCCCCGGCCGAGAAGAAAGACTTCATCCGCCAGATCGTCCGCGAGGACCTGGCCAGCGGCAAGCACACGGCCATCCGCACCCGCTTCCCGCCCGAGCCCAACGGCTACCTGCACATCGGCCACGCCAAGGCGATCTGCCTGGACTTCGGCATCGCCGCCGAGTTCGGCGGGCGCTGCAACCTGCGCTTCGACGACACCAATCCGGCCAAGGAAGATCCCGAATTCGTCGCCGCGATCCAGGACGACGTGCGCTGGCTGGGCTTCGACTGGGCCGAGCTGCGTCACGCCTCGGACTATTTCGAGGTGTACTACCTGGCCGCCGAGAAGCTGATCCGCGACGGCCACGCCTTCGTCTGCGACCTCTCCGCCGAGCAGGTGCGCGAGTACCGCGGCACCCTCACCGAGCCGGGCCGCGATTCGCCCTACCGCACCCGCAGCGTCGAGGAGAACCTGGACCTGTTCCGGCGCATGCGCGCGGGCGAGTTCCCGGACGGCGCGCGCACCCTGCGCGCCAAGATCGACATGAGCAGCGGCAACATCAACCTGCGCGACCCGGCGCTGTACCGGATCAAGCACGTCGAGCACCAGAACACCGGCAACGCCTGGCCGATCTACCCGATGTACGACTTCGCGCATTCGCTGGGCGATGCGGTGGAAGGCATCACCCACTCGCTGTGCACGCTGGAGTTCGAGGACCACCGCCCGCTGTACGACTGGTGCGTGGACAAAGTCGACCTGGCCAGCCACCCGGAACTGCTGCAGCCGCTGCTGGACAAGGGCCTGCCGCGCGAGGCGGCCAAGCCGCGGCAGATCGAGTTCTCGCGGCTCAACATCAACTACACGGTGATGAGCAAGCGCAAGCTGACCCAGCTCGTCGCCGAGGGCCTGGTCGATGGCTGGGACGACCCGCGCATGTACACCCTGCAGGGCCTGCGCCGCCGCGGCTACACGCCGGCCGCACTGCGCCTGCTGGTCGACCGGGTCGGCATCAGCAAGCAGAACTCGGTGATCGATTTCTCGGTGCTGGAAGGCTGCCTGCGCGAAGACCTGGACGCGCACGCCGCGCGGCGCATGGCGGTGATCGAGCCGCTGAAGCTGGTGCTGAGCAATCTGCCCGAGGGCCACAGCGAGACGTTGGCCTTCTCCAATCACCCCAAGGACGAGAGCTTCGGCACGCGCGAAGTGCCGTTCTCGCGCGAACTGTGGATCGAGCGCGAGGACTTCGCCGAAGTCCCGCCCAAGGGCTGGAAGCGGCTGGTGCCGGGCGGCGAAGTGCGCCTGCGCGGCGCCGGCATCGCCCGCGTCGACGAAGTGATCAAGAACGACGCCGGCGAGATCGTGGAACTGCGCGGCTGGCTTGACCCGGAATCGCGCCCGGGCATGGAAGGCGCCAACCGCAAGGTCAAGGGCACCATCCACTGGGTCAGCGCCGCGCACGCGGTGGAGGCGGAGATCCGCCTGTACGACCGCCTGTTCTCGGTGGAGAAGCCTGACGACGAGTCCGACGGCAAGACCTACCGCGACCACCTCAACCCCGACTCCAAGCGCAGCGTGCGCGGCTACGTCGAACCCGCCGCCGCCCAGGCCGCGCCGGAGCAGGCGTTCCAGTTCGAGCGCACCGGCTATTTCGTCGCCGACCGCTACGACCACCGCGCCGACGCGCCGGTATTCAACCGCAGCGTGACCCTGCGCGATACATGGAGCGGCGGCCAGGGCGGCTGACTAAGCGCGTGTGCGATGCCTCCAGCGACGGCGATTTCCTGGAGGAAGGCAGCGCATCGGCCGCGGACCGCGTGCCCGAACATCTGCCGCGTCGTTCGGCGCTATCGCGTCGGGACTGAAGTCCCTCCCACAGGATGGCTGCATGCGCGGCCGCTTCCTGCAGGGCTAGCGTTAGCGTTGTTTTATTGGTGAGGCATCGCGCTGAAGCGGGGGCTAAAAAGCCGGGATTGGGGACTTGGGATTGGGGATTCGGAACCCCGCAAATCGGGACCCGAAATGTTCCGCAAGTGCTGGGCGGTTGCGATTGCACTGTGGGAGGGGCTTCAGCCCCGACGGGCTTTACCGATAACGCCTGTCGGGGCTGAAGCCGCACCCACCGTGGAGTCGCGGAGTGGCTTTTTGTCGCCAGAGGCGCCGCACATACCGTGCACTCGCGAAAAATCCCCAATCCCCAATCCCCAATCCCCAATCCCCGCCCTTCCCCCGCCACCGCCCGCGCGCTAGCGTAACGGGCATGTCCCCCGCCTCGTCCTTCAGCCTGTGCAGCTACGGCCGCGATGGCGCCGCCCATCAGCACGACCACGTGCAGTTGGTGCTGCCGTTGCACGGCTCGATGGAACTGGAGGTGGACGGCCGCGGCGGCTATCTGGACCGTTTCCGCGCCGCGGTGGTCTCGCCGCAGACCCGGCATGCGCAGTCCGCGCTGGATGCCAACCGCTTCCTGGTCGTCGATTGCGCCGCCGATGCCTTCGGCGACGACGCGCTGGAGCGCCTGCGGCGACAGCCCTTCCTCGACCTGCCGCCGCCGCTGCAGGATCTGCTTGCCGCCCAGGCGCCGCATCCGGACCTCGCTGCCGCCCATGCCCGAGCCGGCGCCGCCGTGCTGGCCTGGCTGCAGGCGGACACCGCGCCGCGCGGCTGGCAGCGGCTGCAGGCGCTGTGCCA
>NZ_AQOI01000764.1:0-5408 GCF_000364665.1 Xanthomonas sp. SHU 199 | reverse complement strand
AGCGCCGGCGCAGGCGCCGGCGGCACCGTCGCGGCAGTGACCGCCTGCGCGGCGTCGCGCAGCTTGGGCAGCAGGCGCAGGGTCAGCGCGAGCTGGTTGCGCACCAGCCGGCGCTTGGCCTCGTCGATGCCGTCCTCGCGCTCCAGCGCCTCGGCCAGTGCGATCTCGGCCGGCTCGTCGGCGGCCGGCAGCGCACGTCGTTCCGCAAGCGCGTCGGCCAGCGCGCCCAGCGCCTGCGGCAGGTAGTCGCCGGCGCGGGCGATGTCCGGATCGGTCTCGCCGGCCAGCGCCGCCCGATGCGCGCCCAGCGCCGACAGATAGCCGAGCAAGGTGTTGGACAAAGCCAGGAAGCGGAAGCCGGCATCCAGGTTGCGGCGGTAGCGGCCGGGCTCGCGCAGCATGTTCGACAGCGCCACCGACAGCGCGGCGTCGGCGTTGTGCATGTCGCGGCGGGCGATGCGGTAGGGCAGGTCGTCGCGCATGCCGCTGCGGTACTGCTCCAGCACCTGCGCCAGGTAGCGCGCGCTGCTGGACAGCACCGTCGCCAGCACCTGGTTGAGGCGCCGGCCCTGCCAGTCCGGCAGGATCAGGAACGAGGCGGCGGCGGCGATCGCGCAGCCGATCAGGGTGTCGAGCAGGCGCGGCCAGATCAGCATGAAGCCGTCGCCGATCAGGTTGAAGCAGAACAGCGCCATCACCGTGATCGCCGCGGTGGCGAGCATGTAGCGGTCGGTGCGGGTGACGAAGAACACCAGCGTGCCGAGCAGGGCGAACAGCAACTGCAGCTCGGTGCCCGGGAACAGCTGCATCAGCGCCCACGCCGCGCCCAGGCCGATCAGGGTGCCGGCGATGCGCTGGGCCAGGCGCAGGCGGGTGGCGCCGTAGTTGGGCCGGCACACGAAGGCGGTGGTCAGCAGGATCCAGTAGCCGTTGCTGGCGTGGATCGACTGCATGATGGCGTAGCCCAGCACCAGCGCGATCGCCATGCGCAGGCCGTGCCGGAACAGCACCGAGCCGGGCGTGAGCTGCTGGCCCAGGCGCCGCAGCATCTCGCGCAGGGTGTGCGGCGACGAGTCGCGCAGGCGGGTGTCGAGGGTGTCGCTGGTGGTGTCCGATTGCGCGGCCTCGGCCAGGCGCCGCTCGATGCTGTGCAGGTTGGTCACCAGCAATTCCAGCGAGCCGAGCAGCCGCGCCTGCCGTGGGTCGCCACGGGCGTGCAGGAAATCCAGCGACTGGCGCAGGTCGGTGGTGGCCTGCTGGGTCTGCTCGCCGTAGTCGAACGGCTGGCGCAGCCGGATCGCCTCGCCCAGCGCCGCGCAGGCCTTGCCCTGCAGAGCCAGCAGGCGCTGGCAGCGGTACAGCACGTCGCTGTGGAAGAACGCGTCGGTCAGCGCCTCGTACGGGTAGTGCGAGGAACTGGCGCGCTCGTGGAAGTCCTGCGCCATGTAGTACAGGCGGAAATACAGGCCCGACTGCACGCCGGGCCGGCCGGAGCGGCCGAAGCGGCTGATGATCGCGGTCTTGGCCGCGTTGAGTGCGGCCACCACCTGCGCGTTCTGCTCGGCCAGCGCCAGCCGCCGCGCGTGCAGGTCGCTCTGCCGCACAGGCTCGAACAGGGCCGCCTTGAGCCGCAGGTAGCGGCCCAGCTCCAGGTACAGCCGCGACAGCCGCTCGCGCACCGGCCGGTTGGCGAACAGCACCGTCCACAGCACCGACAGCACCGCGTACCAGCCGGCGCCGAGCAGCAGCAAGGCCACGCCGTGCCAGGCGTTGCCGCCGACATGGCCGTTCTGGGTGCCGTGATCCAGGCCGATCATCGCGTAGATCGCCAGCGCCACCGTGGCCTGGGCGATGGAGGCGTAGCGCTCGCCGAGCGCGCCGAGCAGGGTCAGGGCGAAGGTGGACAGCGCCAGGCCGGCCGCGAATGGCCACGGATACGGGAACAGCAGTACCACCGCGGCCGCGGCGGCGGCGAAACACAGCAGCGACAGCAGCACCGACTTGATCCGGCCCAGCCAGTTGTCGTCGGTTTCGGCGATGGCGCTGGCGATGGTGCCCAGGAAGATCGCCGGCACCGCCTCCAGTTGCTGCAGGTGCCAGCACACGCCCATCGCCACCGCCAGCGCGATGAACACGCGCAGCCCGTAGCTGGCCTTTTCATGGGCCCACAGGCGGCTCAGGCGGGTTTCGATCGAGGGGGTCGGCACGGCGACACGATAGCGCACCGTCGCTGTATGCGATCCCCCTCGGGAGGGTGGATGCACGCGGGCGCTCAGACCTCCAGGTGCCGCAGTCGGGCGTCCAGCAGTGCCGGGAAGCGCTTGTACCAGGTCTGGTTGAGTGGCGAGGGATGCGGCAGCGGATGCAGCACCACGCGGCGGCTGCGGCGGCCGTCCTCGCTGTGCAGCTTCACCTCGGTCTGCGCCTGGAAGCGGTCCTCACGCGCCCAGAACGCCTCCAGCGCCGCGCGCACCTCGCGCGGCTGGTCGATGCCGAACCACAGGAAGGCTTCGCGCCCGAGGGTGAGGATGGCATCGCCGCGCCACTGCTCAAGCAGCAGGCGCCGCATCAGCGGGTGGAAGCGCCGCTTCACCGCCATCGACCAGGCCTTGTTGCCCACCGGCTTGTACGGCACGGTGTTGAGCCAGAACGCGACGCGGCCGGCCTTGAGCCCGGCGGCGAAATCGGGCATCTCCTCGCCGTGGTGCAGGTGCCGGTACAGCGCCTTGCGCACCAGTTGGCCGCCGCTGCCGACGAAGGGTTCGCCGTGCTCGACCTCGCTGCGGCCCGGGTCGCGGCCGAGGATGCACACCCGCGCGTCGCGGCGGCCCAGGCCGATGATGGGATCGAGCGGATCCTTGCCGCAGGCGGCATAGGCCGCGGTATCGATGCCGTCGGTCTGCGCGGCGAGCGCGCGGAAGCGGGTGCGGAGAGCGGGGGAGAGGGCCATGGAGCATGTGCGAATCGGTGGGGAATCCAGGCTAGCGCAGCGGCGAGGGTGGCTGCGTGCGGGCTTCCACGCGAGAGCGGTGTGCGCTCCTTATGGGAGGGACACCAGTCCCGGCAAGCGAGGATGTCAGCCGCGCTTTGAGCTTCACTCGTCGCGGCTGAAGCCGCTCCCACAGGGAGTGGGTCGGGTGTCCTTGTGGGAGGGACTTCAGTCCCGACGCTGGATGATGTCAGCGAGCGCTGGGCTTCGCTCGTCGCGGCTGAAGCCGATCCCACCCGTGGCGACGTGTTACGCCCCCTGCTCGCGTGCGATCGCGCGCCAGCCGATGTCGTGGCGGTGGAACTCACTGGCCCAGTGGATCTGCGCCACGCCGGCGTAGGCATGCCGCTGCGCCTGCGCCACGCTGTCGCCCAGCGCCGCCACGCACAGCACGCGGCCGCCGGCGCTGAGCACGCGGCCCTGCGCGTCCAGCGTGGTGCCGGCATGGAACACCTTGGCGTTGCCCGGCACCGCGTCCAGGCCGGTGATCGCTTCGCCGGTGACCGGGGTTTCCGGATACGGCGCCGCCGCCAGCACCACGCCCAGCGACGGGCGCGGATCCCACTGCGCCTCGGTGGCATGCAGGCGTTCGTCGAGCGCGGCCTCGAGCAGGTCGAGCAGGTCCGACTGCAGGCGCAGCATCACCGGCTGCGTTTCCGGGTCGCCGAAGCGCACGTTGAACTCGATCACCTTGGGCGCGCCGCTGGCGTCGATCATCAGCCCGGCGTAGAGGAAGCCGGTGAACGGTACGCCGTCGTCGCGCATGCCGCGCACGGTCGGCTCGACCACCTCGCGCATCACCCGCGCGTGCACCTCGGGCGTCACCACCGGCGCCGGCGAGTACGCACCCATGCCGCCGGTGTTGGGGCCGGTGTCGCCGTCGCCGACGCGCTTGTGGTCCTGGCTGGTGGCCATCGGCAGCGCGGTGTGGCCGTCGACCATGGAGATGAAGCTGGCTTCCTCGCCGTCGAGGAATTCCTCGATCACCACGCGCGCGCCGGCGTCGCCGAAGGCGTTGCCGGAGAGCATGTCGCGCACCGCGGCCTCGGCCTCGTCCAGCGACATCGCCACGATCACGCCCTTGCCGGCGGCCAGGCCGTCGGCCTTGATCACGATCGGCGCGCCCTTGGCGCGGACATAGGCCAGCGCGGCCTCGACCTCGGTGTGCACGGCGTAGAACGCGGTGGGAATGCCGTGGCGCTGCAGGAAATCCTTGGCGTAGGCCTTGCTGCCTTCCAGCTGCGCGGCGGCGGCGCTGGGGCCGAAGATACGCAGCCCGGCGGCGCGGAAGCGGTCGACCACGCCCAGCACCAGCGGCACTTCCGGGCCGACCACGGTCAGCGCCACGCCTTCGTCCCGGGCCAGCGCGAGCAGTCCGTCGAGGTCGTTGACCTTGACCGGCACGTTGCGGCACTTGGCCTCGCCGGCGGTGCCGGCATTGCCGGGCGCGACCAGCACTTCGTCGACACGGGGGGACTGGGCCAGCTTCCAGGCCAGGGCGTGTTCGCGGCCGCCGGAGCCGATGACGAGCAGTTTCATGGTGTTGAATTGTCCATTCCAAGAAAGAGGAGAAGCGCCAACTTGAAGAGGAAGCCTAGCCAGATTTCGAGCTTGTGCAGGCTTTCGGTAGTTTCGGTGGGATTGCCGCGACGATCGGTACAGCGAAGTTTGCGATTTCCTGCCATTGCCAGTTCCCGCGAAGGTCTGACTAGACAAGCTAAACATCTCTCGGGAGCAATCAACGGACGCGCATTGTAAAAATCCCAATTACAGGAAGCGCGCTCGAAGCACTCCTTGCGAATCGCGAGGTCATTGCCGCCGGGTCGTGACGGCGCGCGCGCCTCACGTGCAGCCTTCGCGCTGCAGCGCCTCGGGGAAATGGTAGGTCCAGGTCTTCGCGTCCAGGGCGAAGCGGTGGCTGCGCTGCACCGGGCGCTGGCCGCACTCCGTGCCGGTTTCCTCGATCAGCAGCGGCCAGACGCGGGCCGCGTGGTCGCGGTCGTCGAAGCGCAGGGCGAAGTCGATGGCGAACTGGCCGGCCTTGCAGTCCGCGGCCGCATCGGCGGCATCGCAGTCGGCGGCGGCGCTGTTGTCGATGTGGCTGCGCACGCTGCCGGCGTCCACCAGGCCCTTGGGGCCGGGTAGGATCAGGGTCTGCGATTGCAGCGCGTAGCCCTGGCCGAACCAGCCGTCCTCGACGCGGAACCCGTAGAAATCGCTGCCGGCGCGGACGATGCCGACCTCGCCGGGCTGGCCCTGGCTGCCGTAGGTGCCGCCGGTGCGCTCGGCGGCGACGGCGAAGCCCTGGCCCTCGGGGCGCAACACGTAGAAGTCGATGGTGCCCGGTTCGGGATGGCCGGCGTCGCGCAGCGCGCCGCACACCGCCAGCAACTGCTGCCAGCCGTCGCCGGTGACCACC
>NZ_AQOI01000763.1:0-16330 GCF_000364665.1 Xanthomonas sp. SHU 199 | reverse complement strand
GGCCGCCGATGGCCTCGCGCCCCGGGCAACCAGCCGCGGCCGAAGCGGCGACCGACCTGTCCGAGCGCCAGGGCCAGGACTGACGTTCCTGGGATCCGCGCGTGGCTGGCCTGGGCCGCCACGCCGCGCGCACGCGGCGGCCACGCCGCCTTGATATCGCGCCGGCCACGATCCGGCCTACACTTCGCTTCCTTTTCGACGCCGTTCGGCGCGTGCACTGCGGCGCGCGCCGCGGCCACCGCATCGCAGGTCCGATGAGCACAGTTCCCGATCCCGCGGTCGTCGCCGACGACGCCCCGCACGGCCCCCTGCCGCCGCCGCCCGCTCCGCGCCCGCGCGGACCGGTCTCGCTGGTGGTGCTGGCCACCCTGGCAGTCTGCTACACGCTGTGGGCCGCGCAGGACGTGATCCTGCCGATCCTGCTCGCCGCCTTCTTCGCCCTGGTCGGCAACCCGATCCTGCGCATGCTGCAACGGCTGTACCTGCCGCGCTTCCTGGCCGCGCTGCTGGTGCTGTTATCGGGCATGGCGGTGGCGACGACGCTGACCGTGCAACTGGCCGGCCCCGCCGCCGAGTGGGCGCAGCAGGCCCCGGCGCAGCTGCGCCACCTCGCCACCCAGGTGCGCGACCTGACCAAGCCGATGCAGCAGGCCAACCAGGCCGCGGAAAACTTCGCGCGTGCCGCCGGTGGCGAGAGCGGGCGCCGCGTGCAGGTGATCCGCACGCAGATGGACGACCCGTACAAGGCACTGGTGCGGACCCCGCGGGTGGCCGCCTCGGCGCTGGCGGTGGTGTTGCTGACGTTCTTCTTCATGGTGTTCGGCGAGAACCTGCAGCGCCATGCGATCGCGCTGCTGCCAAGCCGCCAGCAACAGAAATTCACTACCGAGATCCTGCGCTCGATCGAACGCGAGGTCTCGCGCTACGTCCTGACCATCACCGTGATCAATACGCTGGTCGGCCTGATCTTCGCCGGCATTCTGATCCTGCTGGGCATTCCGCCACAGGAAGCGCTGCTGTGGGGCACGGTGGTGGCGCTGCTGAATTTCGCGCCCTACGTGGGGCCGCTGATCGGCGCGGTGCTGATGCTGCTGATGGGCTTCGTCGCCTTCCGCGAACCGCTGAGCGCGGCGCTGCCGGCGATCCTGTACCTGGCGCTGCACACCCTGGAAGGCCAGGTGGTGACGCCGATCGTGCTCGGCCGGCGCATGGCGATCTCGCCGCTGATGCTGATCCTGGCGCTGATGCTGTTCGGCTGGCTGTGGGGCATGATCGGCCTGCTGCTGGCGGTGCCGCTGCTGGTGTGCATCAAGATGGTGCTGGCGCGGGTCGAAGGCATGCAGCGTTGGGCGCGGCTGCTTGAGTGAAACGGGATTGGGGAGTCGGGATTGGGGATTGGCGGAAGCGCGCGGGTACTGTCTACCGGGCACGGCCATCGTAGGCCTCGGCGCTTGGCGTAAAATGCGCCGGTGACTTCCATGCCCTCCTTCCCCGTCCGCGCGATCACGCTGGATCTGGACGACACCCTGTGGCCGTTCGCACCGATCGGCGCGCGCATCGAGCAGGTGCTGCACGACTGGCTGCTGCAGCACAGCCCGGCCACCGCCGCGCGCTTCCCGGTCGCGGCGATGCGGCAGCTGCGCGAAGCGGTGTTCGCCGCGCATCCGCACCTGCACCACGACCTCAGCGAACTGCGTCGGCTGACCCTGCGCCGTGCGCTGCAGGACAGCGGCGCCGATGAAGCGTTGCTGGAACCTGCGTATGCGGTGTTCCATGCCGCGCGCAATCAGGTGGAGTGCTACCCGGACAGCATCGCCGCGCTGGAGCGCATCGCCGCGCGCGTGCCGGTGGTGGCGCTGAGCAACGGCAATGCCGACCTCGCCACGATCGGCCTGGACCACCATTTCGCCTTCCAGCTCAGTGCCCGCGAACACGGCGCGGCCAAGCCGGACCCGGGCATCTTCCGCGCCGCCTGCGCGCGCCTGGGCCTGCCCTGCGCACAGGTGCTGCACGTGGGCGACCATATCGAGATCGACGTGGTCGGTGCGATGCAGGCCGGCCTGCGCGGTTGCTGGATCAACCGCGAGGCGCAGGCCTGGCATCCGCCGACCCCACCCGATCTGCACTTCGACACCCTCACCGGCCTGGCCGACTGGCTGGACGCGACCCAGCCGGCCGACGCGGCGCGCGCCTGATCCGCGCCCTCTCGCCCACCGGTCTTCTCCCTCTTTCAAGGATCCGCTGATGTCCCTGCCGACCGGCTTCACCGACGCCTCCACCCATGCGCTGCCGCTGTACGTGCTCGACCGCGAGCACCTGGCCGAATGGCGCGCGGCGCAATCGCCGGCGTGGGTGGCGTGGATGGACACCCAGCAGTTCATGGCCGCGCCGGGCAGCGTGCTGCTGCTGCCGGGCGCCGACGGCGTGGCCGCGGCGGTGCTGGGTGTCGGCGATCGCGGCGATGCGTATGCCTATGCGCATGCGCCATTCGCGTTGCCGGCCGGCAGCACCTGGCGGGTGGAAACGGCACTGGACGCGGACACGCTGGCGACCCTGCACCTGGGCTGGGGCCTGGGCAGCTACCGCTTCGCCCGCTACAAGCAACCGCCGCGGCTGCCGGCACAGTTGCTGGCCACGCCGCAGGCCGAAGTGTGCGACCTGATCGCGGCCAGCCTGCGCGTGCGCGACTGGGTCAACACGCCGACCGAACACATGGGGCCGGAGCAACTGGAAGAGGCCGCACGCGCGATCGCGCAGGAACACGGCGCGCAGTTCGAGAGCATCGTCGGCGACGCGCTGCTGGAGCAGAACTTCCCGGCGATCCACGCGGTCGGCCGCGCCTCGCACCGCGCGCCGCGCCTGCTGGTGCTGCGCTGGGGCGAAGAGGCGCATCCGCACGTGGCGCTGGTCGGCAAGGGCGTGTGCTTCGACACCGGCGGTCTGGACCTGAAGCCGGCCGACGGCATGCGCAACATGAAGAAGGACATGGGCGGCGCCGCACACGCGCTGGCGCTGGCCGGGCTGGTGATGGCGCAGCGCCTGCCGCTGCGGCTGACCGTGCTGCTGCCGGCGGTGGAAAACGCGGTCGGCCCAAATGCGTTTCGCCCGGGCGAGGTGATCGCCACCCGTCAGGGCACCAGCGTGGAGATCGACAACACCGACGCCGAAGGCCGCCTGGTGCTGTGCGATGCGCTGGCCTACGCCGGCGAGCAGCGCCCCGACGCGATCCTGGATTTCGCCACCCTGACCGGCGCGGCGCGCATCGCCCTGGGTCCGGATCTGCCGGCACTGTTCTGCAACGACGACACGCTGGCGCAGGCCTGGATCGCCGCCGGCGAGCGCACCCGCGACCCGGTCTGGCGCATGCCGCTGTGGCGTCCTTACCTGCGCTATCTCACCAGCTCGGTCGCCGACCTGGCCAACGCCGGCTCGCGCATGGCCGGCGCGGTCACCGCCGCCCTGTATCTGGAGCGTTTCGTGCCGGCGCGACAGGCCTGGGCGCACCTGGACGTGTACGCCTGGAACGACAGCGACCGCCCCGGCCGCCCAGCGGGTGGCGAAGCGCTGGCGCTGCGTTCGGCGTATGCCATGCTGAAGGCGCGTTACGCGGGGTAAATCCGGCAGGAGCGCGGCGCGCGCACCTGGATCTTGTCGAGCACGGCACCTCGCGCCATTCGTTTCGAATTCCGAGGCGCGGAACCGGTCATGCCGCCAGCGCGTCCATCAGAGATTTAGCTGTCGACACAATCATAAGATCTGCGTTCTCGACCACATCCTCTTTTGTTCCATGGCCGAGACTGAACAAATAGAGTTGCGCGCCTTCCCGACGCGCAAACTTCATTGCAGGAATGAAGTCACTGTCTGCCGTGACAAGTACGATGACTTCCACATGCTTTTTTAGAGTCAAGGCAGCGATATCCATGCCGATACGCATGTCCACGCCTTTTTGCTTGATGACCGGTTTCAGGTCCGAGCTTTTCAGCTTCAACGTGTCAGACCCGGCATCGTAGTTCCCCGCGCTCTTCAGCGACTTGAACTTTGCCATCCAACCATCGTGGCTGCATTCGCCCTGACGAAGCGCAAAATGGGGAAGCTTGGCAACATCCCTCACCAAGGCCACGTTGGATTGGAACACAGGCGTCTTGTCGTACTCGATGACCTCGCCAGTGACAGGCTGCTCAACCGATCTTCCAAGTGGCGCAGCGTCGTAGTAGTAGACGCGATGCAGAAGGCAATCCTGAAGGCATTCGTGCTTGCGAATTGCCTCTACAAGTTGCTGTATGCGGTTGGCGGAAACTTCACCGCTCGACTTCAATTTTCTTTTGACGAATCCCGCATCCAGCAGGACGGCAAAGCGCCGATGCATGCCCATCTCCCTAGGCAATAAGGTGGCCGGATGCAGGTGGGGGGCAAGCCCCGCTTATATGTCACCTGCAAACGGCCGGTTTTCGGTTCAAATACTGATACCAATCGACGGTACCGTCAAGTGAAACCCTTACCAGTGACGCCGGCAGTTTCAAATCAGGCGACATCATTGGTGGTGCAACCAAACCTCGGACATCCAGAGACAAGTAGCCACGACGTCGGACATCGTCCTTGTCTTACCGCCGTTGACAACAGGAACACAGCTGTCAACCCGCCAACGCCTCCAGCGAATCGCGCTCGATACCGGCGTAGATGGCGAACTCGTCGTGCACAGTCGCGCCCAGCGCCTGCTCGAACGCGGCACGGTTGGCGTGCGCGGCGTAGGCGCGCTGTTCGCCGCCGCCGAGGTTGGACTGGAAGATGCCGGCGGCGCTGACCGGCAGGAAGTCCTCGTAGACGATCGGGTCGGCGCTGGCCAGGCCGTCGGCGATCAGCGCTTCGGCCGGCTTGCCGGCCAGGGCCGCAGCGCCGGCGGCGCGACCGGCATCGGTGAGGGCGTAGCGGAAATAGCCAAGGCCCTCGCGACGCAGAGTGGCGTAGTCGTCGGGGAAGTCGGCGAAGGCGGCCTGCAGGCGCGTGGCGTAGTCGGCACCGGCGCTGCCGTCGGCGGCGCGTGCGCGTTCCAGCAACGCGTCGTACAGCGCGCGGCCCTTCGGCGTCAGGGCCAGGCCGCGCTGCTCGATCTCGCCGAACCGCGCAGTGTGGGTGCCGGCCTCGGCGCCGTCCGCGCCGGCGGGGAAGCGCACGGTTTCCTCCAGTGCCTTGAAGCTGGTCTGGCGCAGCAGGATCGGGCAGGCGCGACGCGGCGGGCCTTCGATCACCGCCTTGGCGTCGATACCCCGGCGCAGCATCTCCGCCTGCGCCGCGTCGATGTCCAGGGTGCGTGGGGTCAGGTGGTTGATGTGCGGGCCATGGAAGCTGACCACGTCGGCGATCAACTTGTGCGCCTCGCTCAGCGCGCGGTAGGTCGGCAGGCTCACGGTCGCGTCGCTGTGCCAGCGGAAGGTTTCCAGCGCCTCGGCAACGAAGCGCTGCGCGTCGGCGTCGGCCAGGCCGCCGTCGCGTTCGCATTGCGCGATCAGCGCGAGCGCGCCGTCGGTGAAGATGCGCCGCTTGGCGAGGATCTGCGCCGCCTGCTCGCGCAGCGCCGGGTCCTCGATCAGCTCCAGCCGCAGCAGCGAGGTGAACACGCGGAACGGATTGCGCGCCAGCGCCGCCGCCTCCAGCGGGCGGAACGCGGTGGAGTGCACCGGCACGCCGGCCACCGACAGGTCGTAATAACCGACCGGCGCCATGCCCATCACCGCGAACAGGCGGCGCAGCGTGGCCAGTTCCTCGGCGGAGCCGACGCGGATCGCGCCGTGCCGTTCCTGGTCCAGGCGCGCGCGTTCGTCGTTGCGCTGCAGCTGCGCCTCCAGCGCCGGGTCCGCGGCCAGGGTCTGCGCGTTGACCTGCGCCACCAGCTCCATCAGCGTGCCGTACAGCGGCACCTCGGTGCGGTACATGTCGGACATGGCCTGCGCGAACAGGCTGCGGATAGCGTCGGGCGAAACGAAGGCGTTGGTCATCGGGCGGTCCGGAGCGGCGGTGGCGCCGGCAGCAGGACCGGCAGAACGCCTATTCTCGCGCCGCGGCGGCGGCG
Source organism: Xanthomonas sp. SHU 199 (assembly GCF_000364665.1). Taxonomy (NCBI): domain Bacteria; kingdom Pseudomonadati; phylum Pseudomonadota; class Gammaproteobacteria; order Lysobacterales; family Lysobacteraceae; genus Xanthomonas; species Xanthomonas sp. SHU 199. The sequence continues at coordinate 10,263 of NZ_AQOI01000763.1, read as the reverse complement.
CGGCCAGTGTGGAGGAATGGGCGGCGCGTACCGGTGCGGCACGCGAGTGGCCGGCACCGCTGTCTCCTTCTCCTGCCGGGAGAAGGTGCCCCGCTGGGGCGGATGAGGATCCGGGCGCAGCCTTGTGCACCCAAACTGCCTGGGGCGCTGCGCGCCCCGACCCTCACCCCAACCCCTCTCCCGGGGGGAGAGGGGCTTGTGTGTGCTGACGTTGGTGCATACCGGTGCCTGCATGCCGTGCAGGGCCACGGGAGGTTCGCGCAACGACATGGGCGAACGTGCAGGCGGCCGCTCTGTGTCGTTGTGCTCCCCCGCGCTTATTGCGTGCGCTTGGATCCGTCCTGGGGCTGTGCCGCGGCGCGGTCGCGGGCTGCGCGGTCGCCCAGTTGCCGGCGCAGCAGCGCGTCCAGCACGATCGGCCGGTCCCAGTGGTCGTAGCTGGCGACGATGGCATGGCGCAGCGCGCGGTAGGCCAGCGAGCCGGGCGGCGCGTCCATGTCGCTCGCCACCGCCGCCCAGCCGGCCGGAATGCCGGCCGCGGTGCGGGCGCGCACCACCTCGCGGTAAGGCCGTCCCGCGGCCTTGGCCAGGAACGCGGCGACATAGACATCGCGCGGCGGCCAGCGCCGATCGCGCAGCAGCACCTCGGCATAGCCACGCGGCATCTGCGCGTAGCGCACGACCTCGTCGAGGAAACTGTCGGGGTAGCGCGCGGCGTAGCGGTCGATGTCCAGCAACTGCCGATCGATCCAGGCATCGTCGGTGCCGGGCACCTCGACCGGTGCCGCATCCCCGCCCTCTGAGGCAGGGGCGCGCGCGGGCACCGCCGCCCCCTGCGCCATGGCCGGGCCGGCAGCCAACAGGGCAGCGCACAGGAACAGACCGGCAGGAGACGGAAGCGGAGGCATGCGTCGATTCTGCCGGAGGCAGTGGGCGCTGTCAGTGCGGCAAGGCAAGACGACAGCCGGCGGGTACGCATAGCGCAGGCTCAGCGGTGTCGCGGCTGAAACCCCTCCTGCGCGACAAGGCCAGAGGCCGGTACACCACGCCGCCTGACGCGGCAGCGGCTCAGCCCCGCTGCAGGCTCGCTGCATGCCGGTTGAGATCGGCCACCGCCTGCGGCCAGTCCGCGGCCGCGGCCACTTCGCGCAGGCGCGGTTCGTCGGCCGACAGCCCGTGCTCGGCCTCGTGCGCCCAGGTGGTGGTGTACGGCGTATGGATGCCCCAGCCGCCGAGCGCGATCACCGGCTCCACGTCCGAGCGCAGCGAGTTGCCGATCATCACGAAGCGCTCGGCGCCGATACCGAACTCGGACAGCACCTTGGCGTAGGTCTTGGGATCCTTCTCCGACACCACCTCGATACGCGGGAACAGCTCGCCCAGGCCGGACTGCGCGATCTTGGCTTCCTGATGGAACAGGTCGCCCTTGGTGATCAGCACGATCTCGAACTCGGCGGCGATCGCCGCCACCGCCTCGCGCACGCCGGCGATCACCTCCACCGGATGCTGCAGGGTGGCGCGGCCGATCTCGACGATGCGCCCGATGTCGTGCGCGGAAATGCGCGCCTCGGTCAGCTCGATCGCCGCCTCGATCATCGACAGGGTCATGCCCTTCACGCCATACCCGAAGACCTTGAGATTGCGACGCTCCACCGCCAGCAGATGCTGCAGGGTGCCGGCATCCTGCAGGTCCAGGTACTGGCCAAGGATGGCTTCGAACGCGGCCTCGGCGTCGCGGTAATAGTCCTCGCTCTTCCACAGGGTGTCGTCGCCGTCGAAGCCGACCAGGGCGATGGGAGAGGAACGCAAAGCGGTAGGTGTCGGCATCATCCGCCAAGCATAGCAGCGGGTCGCCGACCAATAGACGACAGGCACTGCCCTGACGCACAACGCACGACGGCGGCCCAAGGCCGCCGTCGTGGTGAAGCGTCAGCGTGCACCACGAGGCTCGTGGTGCACCAGGGTCGGCCCCGGCCAGGCGACGCGCGTCCTCATCGCCGCGCGACCGCCGTGCCGGTACCGCTCCCGTTACTGGCCGCCGTTGCTGTCGCTGCCGGTCGCCGCGCCGCCCTGCTGCTTGGCGACGTAGGCCTTGTACTCGTCCGGGGTCAGCTTGCCGTCGTGGTTGGCGTCGGCCTGCGCGAAGATCTGGCTGAGGCCGGCGTTGACCTGCGCCTCCTGCTTGCTGATGGCGCCGTCCTTGTCGGCGTCCACGTCGGCCCAGGTCTGGGCGCCGCCGGAGGCCGCGCCGGCCTGCCCGCTCTGGCCCGTGGCGCTGGTGGACGACTGCGTCTGCGCCTGCGCGGCGGCATCGGCCTGCGCGTCCTGGGCGAACGCCGGCAGGGCCAGCGCGGCGGCGAGAAGGGCGGCGGTACCGATCAGCGGGGTGCGGGTGCGAATGTTCATGGGTGGATTCTCCTTGGCTCTCTCGGTGTGGCATGTCCGGTCGATTCCGGAACACGGCGCTACCGTGCCGGTCTCAGACTGAATCCATTCCCTGTCGAAATTCGCCGCAAAACACTTCGTTAACCACGGCGTCCGCGCGGCACGTTACCGCGCTGGTTAGGGATCGGTGAGCACGCGGTAAGGCGACCATTCGAGACGTTTGGATTGCAGAAAGAAAACGTCTGTTTCAGCGTGTTTCGTGACCGCCGTCGCCGGCGTTTTCGCTTGAACGCGCCCTGAATACGACCCACGCCAGGGCCACGCCGGAGAGGGCGCCGGCCACTTCCAGCACCACCCGCGAACCCAGTTCGTCCGGATCGTGGATACTGGCCAGGGCGATGCGCGCGTACAGCGGCGACTCCAGGCGCACGATGCTGGTGTAGAACAGGTTCCAGCAATCGATGCCAGCCGCCACCGCCACCGCGATCAGGCAGGCGCCGCCGAGTTGCTGGCCCTCGGACCAGCCCAGCCGCCGGCCCAGCCATTGCCACAGCGCATACACCAGGAAGCCGACCGCCAAGGCGATCAGCCCGGCTTCCAGCGAGCCCAGCAGGCCGAAATGCAGCGGCAGGTTCATCGGGTGTCCTCGGTCGGCAAGGCCGCAAGTCTAGAGGGTGTCGCGCATCGGCGTACGAGGCACCGCGCCGGCGCGCGGATCAACTGGCGTTTTCGGCGATCGCGCTCACCACCGGCGCGCCGTCCTCGTCCCAGCGCACCGTCATCAGCATCGGCTTGCAGCACACCTGGCAGTCCTCCACGTACTGCTGCACGTCCACCGACGGATCCAGGGCGACGTCGATCCATTCGCCGCAGTAAGGGCATTGCAGGTCGACGAACTGGTGCGTGCCGGTCATGGGTGGTCCGTGGCGAAGGCGAGGAGGCGCTAGCGCACCGGCACGTCGAAGGCGACGCCGGGGCTGGGCTCGGGCTGGAAGGTGTAGTGCCACCATTCCATCGGGTAGTTGACGAAGCCGCGCGCGGCCATCGCCTTCAGGAGCTGCTGGCGCTGCCCGCGCTGGGTGTCGTCGATGGCCGGCGTGTCGGTGTGCGCGCTGGGGTCGAAGAAGTCGAAGCCGGTGCCCATGTCCACTGCGCGGCAAGCGCCGTGGCGGCAGTCCAGCAGACCCAGATCGACGGTGGCGCCACGACTGTGGCCGGAGTGTTCGGCGATGTAGTCGCCGAGCAGCACGCCCTTGTCGAGCTTGGGGTAGTAGCGCGCCTTGGCGACCTGATCCTGCGGATCGCGCGCCCAGGCGACGAAGGCGCGGACCGAGCGCTGCGGCCGATAGCAGTCGAACACCTGCAGGCGGTAGCCCTTGGCCTGCAGGTCGCGTTGCACCTGCGCCAAGGCTTTCGCGGCCGGCGCCAGCAGATAGCACTTGGGTGCGTCGTAGCCGGGCACCGGGCGACCGGTGAAGTTGTCGTGGCCGGCGTAGCGGATGTCCATCGCGATGTCCGGCGCCAGCGTGTGCACGTCGACCAGTCCCGCCTGTTCCGGCGTGGTCGCCGGTGAGGTGGTCGGTTCCACCGCGAACGTAGCAGGCACGACGGCGAACGCGAGCGTCAGGCCCACTGCGCGCAGCGCGCCAGCCCGGCGCCCGGGGCGCGACGGAGAAGGATGGCGGCAGAAGCGTTCATGCGGCATGTGTGCAGCATAGGCCATGGCCGCGGCCGCTGTCCTGCCGCGCGCCTGCAACGACGCGCGATGCGAGCTGCGCAAGGCAGGGCGGCCAGCGGCGCGTGCCGATGACCGCCCTGCGCGGGACGACTCAGCGCCCGGGGGCTTGCGACTGGGTCTGGGTGCGCTGCTGGTCCTGCACCTGCCGCTCCTGCGCCTGGCGCTGGGTCTCGGCCGCCAGTTGCTGGTGGCTCTGCTCCAGCGGCACGGTCGCCGCCTGCTGACGATCGACATACGCGCGATGCACGTCGTGCGCGTTCTCCGGATTGCGCTGCACCGCGATCATGCCGCGGCCATCGGTGCTGGCGACCAGGTCGTCGATGCGCGACATGCCGCTGACCTTGGCCTCGAACGCCAACTGCCCGGCCGCACGCTGCATGGACTCGCGGTCGCCGTAGCCACCGTTGCGCCCCTGCTTTTCCAGCTGCGCGACCGCCTGGTCGAACAGCGGACTGTCGCGCCGCAGTTGCTCCACGCCCTGCTGCCGCTGCACGCTGCGGTCGATCGCGCCCAGCGTCTCCGGGCCGGCCTTGCCGTCCACGCCCTTCAGGTGCTGGTCCTGCTGGAACTTCTCCACCGCCGCTTCGGTCTTCGGGCCGTAGGTGCCGATCGCATCCTTGGCCTCCAGGTAGCCGAGCGTGGCCAGTTTCTCCTGCAGGCCCTTCACCGCCTCGCCCTGCGCATTGCGCGCCAGCACGCCGTTGTGCGCGGCCGGCTCGCGATGGCCGTCGTGCGGCTTCGGCGCGGTGTGCCCGTCGCGCTGCTCGCCGGCCTTGGCCACGGTCTTGCCGAGGTCGGCCAGCTTGAGCAGGTCGGCCTTCTCGTTCTCGGCGCGGTTCTCCAGCGAGTCCAGGGTCTTCTGCTTGTGCACGCGCGGGAACAGCTCCTTGACGTGCTCGGCCTTGTAGTCCTGCACCGCGCTGACGATCTCCTTGTCGGAAATCTTGGACAGATCCGCCTGCTTGCCGAACTTCTCTTCCATGGCGCGCAGGAACACGCCGGACCCGCCCGGCTTCTTGTCGCTGCCCGGACCGTACTGGACCGCGGTGCTCCACATCGCGTCCTGCACCGCCGGGCCGCGGTCGGACAGGTCCATGCCCTTGTCCTTGAGTCGGTCGACCAGTTTGTCGAAGTGGGTGCGCTTGATGTAGTCGTGCTGTTCCTGGCCGAAGCCGGGGTCGGTCTTGGCCAGTTCCTTCCATTTGGCGCTGAACGCGTCCGAACCCGGCTTGAGGCCGGCGAAGTCGTCGCTGTACTTGCTGTCCTTGACGAACGCGGCGACGGTGCCGCCGTTGATGACCTTGCCCTCACGGGTCGTCGTCTGCGAGGTCATCTGGTACGAGCCGTAGGACACGCCGCCCGGATCGTCGACGCCGGAGGACACGGTCGACGCGCCGCGGCCGCCGGTCTCGTAGTGTTTGGAGGTCTGGCCCAGTTCCCAATCCTTGTCGCTCATCGCGTTCTCCTTGGCAGGACGCGCGGCGTGGAAAGCGCCGCGCGTCGGGTTCGATACAGGGGTGGTCAGTGCGCTTCGAGTTCGTCGGCGCGGTGCGCGGTCATTTCCAGCCGGCATTCGGCCGCATCCACGCGCTCGGCCTGGCCGCCGTCCGGATCGGCGACGCACTTCTCGTCGCGCTCGGCGATCCACTTGCGCTGCCGCTCGCGCAGCGCGTGCTGCTCGGCCTCGCTCAGTTTGGCCATCGCCGCCTTGTAGGCGGTGTTGAGGCGCTGGTCCTGGTAAGCGTGTTCGTCGGAAATGCAGTCCAGCATCGCCGGGGTCGCGCCGCCGGCGGCGGTGATGCAGGTGTCGTAGGACGGTCGCAGCACGGGGGAATCTCCTGAAGCGGTGGAAGGGGTGGGCGCCGCAGCCGCTGCAGCCGGCGTGGCCGCGCCCGCATCGGCCTGAGTACCGGCATCGTGCGCGGCGGCCGCAGTGTCCGCCGCCGGAGCGGCCGGTGCCTGCGTCTGGCTGGGGGTGGAAGACGGCGCGCTGCACGCGGCGGCGGCCACGCACAACAGCAGCAGGGAAGAGTGTTGGAACGCCTTGGCGATGGCCATGGTCGGGTTGCGTCCTTGTCGTTTGCGCGAGCGGGAAGGCGAGGTTCTAATCGATCGTCGTGCACCCTGTCCATCGCGCGCCGCGATGGCAGGCGATCGTGTTTGGCCGGCGTTGGGCAATGTCGCGCCGGCGCATGCGCGGCGGTCTTGCGCAGCGCTTGACATCGCCACGCACGACCACCGCCGCGCAACGCGCGACGGCGGCGTTGCCGCGAGACCGATCAGCGCGGCGCCTGGGTCTTCTCGCGCTGCGGATCCGGCTGCTGCTGCTCTTGCGCCTGCCGCTGGGTTTCGGCGGCCAGCTGCTGCTGGCTGCGCTCCAGCGGCACCGCCGCGGCCTGCTGCCTGTCCACGTAGGCACGATTGACGTCGTGCGGATTGTCGGGATTGCGCTGCACGGCGATCAGGCCGCGGCGGTCGCCGCTGAGCACCAGGTCGTCGATGCGGTTCATGCCGCTGACCTTGGCCTCGAACGCGACCTGGCCGGCGGCGCGCTGCATCTCTTCGGCGCTCTTGAAGCCGCCGTTGGGTCCCTGCTTCTGCAGGTGGTCCATGGCCTGCTTGTACAGCGGGTTGTCGGCCAGCGCCGCAGCCTCCGCCTTGGCCGGCGCGGGCTGCTTGGCGATCGCCTCCAGGGTCGCCTTGTCGGCGATGCCGGTCGGCGCCAGGCCCTTCTCGCGCTGCAGGTTGGCGACCACCTGCTGGGTGCGCTCGCCGTAGTAGCCGGTACCGCTGAGCAGCTTGCCCTGGTCGTCCTTGACGCCCAGTTCGATCAGGCGCTGCTGCATCGCCTTGACGTCGGCGCCCTGCTCGCCCGGCTTCAGCGCCGTGCGCGGCTCCTGCGCGCCCTGCGTCTGCGCCTGGGTCTGCTGGCGGTCCTGCAGCAGGTCGCGGCCCTTGGCCAGCGGATCGGAGGCGAACAGCTTGGCGTTCTGATGCGTGGCCAGATAGTCGTCCAGCGGCATGGTGTTGACGCCCTTGCTGCCGGTGGACTGGCTGACCAGCAGTTCGCCGCTCTTGGGATCGCGCACGACCATCATGATGTGGTCGATGCCCTTCCAGTGCTCGTGCGCGGTCTTGCCCGAATCCACGCCGATGACCATGCCTTCCTTCAGCGCGCCGGGCTTGAACACATCCTTGCCCTCCAGCAGCACGCCGGAGCTGTCGTAGGCCTTCTTGACGATCTCGCCGGAGCCGGTCATGCCCTGCACCAGCATGTCCTTCTGGGTGAACACGTCGCGACCGGCCTTGCGGTTGATCTCGTTCATCGTCGCGTTCTGCAGCTCGGTGACCCAGCCGGAACAGTCGATGTAGCCCTGCGACAGATGCTTGCCGTCCACGCCGGGGTGGTAGTACTTGCTGCTCTTGACGTTGATCGCGTACTTGACGTCGTCGTGCTTGACACCCAGGTCGTAGGCGGCGGTCAGGGCGATGCCGTCATGGCCGCCCTGCTTGCCGCCGGCCGGTGCCGGCGTGCGCGCGGGCGCCTGGGCGGCCTGGCCCTCGGCGATCGGCTTGATGCCCTTTTCCGGGATCGCGATGTGGTCGTACTTGGCGTCCCAGTACTTCACGAAGGCCTTGGCCATGTCCTGGTCGGACAGCTTCTTGAAGTCGGCCAGCGAGGTGCCGGTGTAGGCCTGGAACTGGCGCGCGCCCTGCGCATCCTTTTCGCCGGGGACGTTGTTGAGGATGTTGGCGCGGGTGCCCTTCAGCTCGAAGTGGCCGGTGGCGATCGCGGCCTGGATCGAGCGATAGCCGCCGGCGCCCTGCTGGTGCGCCATGTACATGTCCAGGCCGTCGGGCTGCGCCTTGCCGGACAGGTAGGCGCGGCCGTCGCGCTCGTGCTGGCGGGTCAGGCTGTTGCGATTGTCCTGGTACATGCGCGCGGCGGCATCGGTGTTGGCCACCGCGTCGAGCTCGCGACCGCGGATGCCGTAGGCGCTGGCGGCGCCGGGCGTGAACTGGAACAGGCCCTTGGCGCTGTTGGGACCGCGGCTGGCCTGCTCGTCGAAGCGGCCGCCGGTTTCGATGTAGGCGAAACGCATGAAATCGTCGACCGGAATCTGCCGCTGCCTGGCTTCCCGCTCGATGATGTCGAGATTCTCTGCCTTGCTGGTATCGCGTGCCATCTCGTGTAACTCCTTGAGGTTGAGGTACGGCCATCGCGGCCGCCTGGGTCAACCGAGCTCGTCCATGAGCTTGTTAGTGCGCGGTCAACAGAACGATTGCGTACTGCGGAACATCGGGTGCTGCGTCACCGGCGCGCCGCCGCGCGCCGTGGAGTCATGCGACGGGCGTCGGCTGATACTGGCCGCTGTCCGGGTCGTAGGCGTACTGCAGGACGTCGCTGCCATCGAGCAGGCGCGCGCGGCCGGGACCGGCGATCGCGGTGCCGTGCAGCGCCACCCGCAGCGCCGGCATGTGCTGGCCGGGCACCGCCTGGAATTCCAGAGCGCCGGTGCTGGACACGTGCGGCACCACGCCGTCCGGGTCGCTGGCCGCCTCGTTGTCCTCGCCGGCCGCCACCGTGCCGCAGTAGACCCAGCTGCGGTAATCGCCGAGATCGTGCCGGTTCGGATCGAACACGAACATGGCGAAACCGGCTTCGGTGATGCCGTTTTCGAAGCGGGTGGTCGGCACGGCCAGCAGCAACCGGCCATCGCCCAGCGCATGCTGCTGCGGCGCGCGGGTGGTATCGAACGCATCGGCGCGCGCGTAGGCGCCGAAGCTGCCGACGTAACGCTGCGCATGCAGCACCATCCACGGCCGCTCGCCGCCCGGGGTGGTCAGCTGGAAGGTAGCGGCACCGAGCGAGACGCCCTCGCCGGGGTTCGGGAAGGTTTCCGCATCGTCGATGCCGTACCGGCCCGGCGTGGCGTAGCTGAAACCGGTGTAGTACTGCTTGCCGTCCAGCTCGAAATGCCGGCCGCCCCAGAAATTCACCACGGCACCGTTGTCGATCTCGTAGGACACGGCGCCATCGCCGTCCCAGCCGTAGATCAGGTACAGCACGCTGCCCGCATCGGGTGGCACTTCGGGAGCGGCGCGCTTGTTGTCGTTCGACATGTCCAGAACATCCTGTATTCGGTGAAGAAGCCGGAAGAACCCACCTGCACATTCCGATGCGCCCCGCTACCGCGGCCGACGTGACGCAGGAGGCGCACGACGCGGACGCGGCGCGCTGCACGGAGAGCACACTCCCCGCAGGCGCAGCTTCGGACGGAACAAGGTGACGTGCACGCCGGCCCCGAGCAGGGGCGGTGATGGCGGTCGCGCATGGCGAACCGCACGCCGGCAATCCACGCCGGCATTTCGGGCGAGTGCAGCATCCCATGCCGCTCGCGAATGACTCGCCTGATCATCAGGCCCCGTGGGGCGCATCTTAAACCAGGTCCCGCGCCCGAAACCACCGCTGCCGCGCGCGCCGCGTCGCCTCCCCGCGCCGTCCGTTCAGCGGTCCAGCGACGGGGTGTAGTGCTGCTTGGCGGAGTCGTAGGTGTAGGTGACGGCGTCGGCCGGGCCCAGCGTGCGCACCTTGCCCGGCCCTTCCACCACCGTGCCCTGCAGGGCGATCCGCAGCGACGGCACATTGCCGCTGGCCGGCGGCACGAAGCTCAGCGTGCCGGTGCTGGTGGCGCACTTCATGGTGCCCTGGTCGTCGCAGGCGGCGCTGTTGTCCTCGCCGGCGGCGACCGTGCCCAGGTAGATCCAGCCCTTGTAGTCGCCCAGGTCGTTCTTGTTCGGGTCGAAGGTGAACACCGCGAAGCCGGCACTGGTGATGCCGTCGGCGAAACGGGTGGTCGGCAGCGCCAGCAGCAGGTGGCCATCCTTGGTCTCGGTGCTCTGCGGCTTGCGCTGCTCGTCCAGAGTGTCGGCCTTGCCGTCGGAGCCGAAGTCGCCGGCCCAGCGCTGCGCGTGGAACAGGGTCCAGGCCGGCTTGCCGCCGGCGCTGTCGAGCACGTAAGTGGCCTGGCTGATGCTGACGGTCGCGGCCGGGTCGGGCAGGTCCTGGTCGCCGGCCGGGTCCCCGGGCTTGTCGTACTTGCCGCCGGTGGCATTGGCGAACCCGGTGTAGTACTGCT
>NZ_AQOI01000762.1:0-560 GCF_000364665.1 Xanthomonas sp. SHU 199 | reverse complement strand
TGGCGCCGACGGCGCACGCGCGCCCTTGCCCGCCGGCGCGCAGGTGCTACGCGACGTCGCCTACGGCCCGGACCCGGCGCAGCGCATGGACGTGTACCTGCCGGCCGGCGCACGTCAGGCGCCGCTGCTGGTGATGGTGCACGGCGGCGGCTGGGCCGACGGCGACAAGGACAACCCCGGCGTGGCCGCCAACAAGGTCGCGCACTGGCTGCCGCAGGGCCATGTGCTGGTGTCGGTGAACTACCGCCTGCTGCCGCAGGCCACGCCGCTTGCGCAGGCAGAAGACGTGGCGCGCGCGGTCGCGCGGATCCAGCAACTGGCGCCGCAGTGGGGCGCCGATCCGGCACGGCTGGTGCTGATGGGCCACTCGGCCGGCGCGCATCTGGTGAGCCTGCTGGACCTGTCGCCGAATCTGCTGGCGCAGGCCGGGGCGCGCCGACCGCTGGGCACGGTGGCGCTGGACAGTGCAGCGATGGACGTGGAGCAGGTGATGCAGCAACGACATCTGCCGCTGTACGACCGCGCCTTCGGCAGCGTGCGCAGCGACTGGATCGCCGCCT
>NZ_AQOI01000761.1:0-498 GCF_000364665.1 Xanthomonas sp. SHU 199 | reverse complement strand
GCCAGCGCGCCGCCGCTGCTGGCGGTGTGCTCCAGCCGCCGCGCCGACGCCTGCGCGCAGGCGCGCCACTTGGCCAGCAAGGCCGGCGCCCGCGGCATCCGCGTCGAGGTGCTGCCGCAGGATGCCAGCCACGCGGAGATCAACCGCGACCTGGGCCTGCCCTCGGCCTACACCGCGGCGGTGGACGCGTTCCTGCACACGCTGCGCTGAGCACCGCGCACGGCCCCCACGACAACCGGGCTCAGGTCACCATGCACTGCTGCAGCAGCAACGGCAGCGCCACCGCGGCGCTGTCGCGCCAGTGCAGATCCGCGCGCGCCGACAGCGCGCTGGGTTCGGGATTGATCTCGACCACGCAGGCGCCACGCTCCTTGGCCTGCAGCGGCAGGCTGGCGGCCGGATAGACCAGGCCGGAACTGCCGATCACCAGCACCAGGTCGGCGGCGTCGGCGGCGCTCTGCGCGCGCGCCCATTCCGCCGCCGGCAGCGCCTCGCCGA
>NZ_AQOI01000760.1:0-322 GCF_000364665.1 Xanthomonas sp. SHU 199 | reverse complement strand
GCTGCGCGCGCTGCCGGGCGCACGCGCGCTGGACCTGCAGGCCGTCTCGCGGGTGGACAGCGCCGGCCTGGCGCTGCTCGCCGAACTTGCCGCGCGCCTGCGTGCCCAGGGCCAGGCCCAGGTCGCCATCCATGGCGCCCCGGCCGGCCTGACCGACCTGAGCGCCGCCTACCGGCTGGCCTCGACCCTGGACTTCCACTCTCCCCCTGCGGCGAGCTGACACATGAACGTGCTGCGTATCCTTACCTCCCTGACCCTGGCCGCCGCCCTGGGCGCCTGCGCTGGCGCGCCCAAGCGCACATCGCCGCCGCCGCCGCCGCCG
>NZ_AQOI01000759.1:0-5006 GCF_000364665.1 Xanthomonas sp. SHU 199 | reverse complement strand
CGGCCGCCTGCGCCGCGGCCTGCGCACGCAGACCCTCCAGCAACGGGCCGCCGAACGCAGCCAGGGTCTTGCCGCTGCCGGTGGGCGTGTGCAGCAGCCCGGAGCCGCCGTCCAGGTACTGCCGCCACAGCGCGCGCTGGAACGGCAGCGGTTGCCAGCCCTGTTGCGCGAACCAGGCGTACAGCGGCGCATCGGCCGGGCGCCGGCGCGCCGCGGTTGCGCTCATCGCGCCAGCGCCTGCAGCGTGCTCAAGCGGTCGGCCTCGGCGAACGGCTTGTCGTGGCGCCAGCGCAGGATGCGCGGGAAGCGCACGGCGATGCCGGACTTGTGCCGGCTGCTGCGATTCACCGCCTCGAAGCCGAGCTCGAACACCTGGTACGGCGTCACCGCGCGCACCGGGCCGAAGCGCTCGGTGGTGTGCGCGCGGATCCAGCGGTCCAGCGCCAGGATCTCGCTGTCGTCCAGCCCCGAGTATGCCTTCGCCACCGGCACCAGTTGCTCGCCATCCCACAGGCCGAAGGTGTAGTCGGTGTACAGCGTGCTGCGCCGGCCATGCCCGGCCTGCGCGTACAGCAGCACCGCGTCGATGGTCAGTGGCGCCACCTTCCACTTCCACCAGTCGCCACGGCGGCGGCCGGACTGGTAGGGCGATGTCGCACGCTTGAGCATCAGCCCTTCCACGCCTTGCACGCGCGAATCCTCGCGCAGCGCCGCCGCCCGCTCCCACGTCGTGGCCTGCACCTGCGGCGACAGCGTGAGGCGCGGATCGGCGTGAGCCTCCAGCAACGTTTGCAACTGCGCGCGGCGCTGCTGCAGCGGCTGCTCGCGCAGGTCCTGGCCGTCCAGTTCCAGCAGGTCGTAGGCGAGCACCCGCGCTGGCGTGTCGGCCAGGGTCTTGGCGCCAGGCTTGCGTCGCTGGATGCGGGTCTGCAGCGCGGTGAACGGCAACGGCGCGGGCTCGCCATCGCGCCAGACCAGCAGCTCGCCATCGATCACCGCATCGCGCGGCAGCGTCGCCGCGGCCGCCTCGATTTCCGGGAAGCGCCCGTCCAGGCGTTCCTCGCCACGCGACCACAGCGCCACCTCGCCGTCGCGGCGAATCAGTTGCAGGCGGATGCCATCCCATTTCCATTCCAGCAGCCAGTCGTCGAGGGCGCCGAGCGTGGCGGCCTCGGCTTCCAGCGGCGAGGCCAGGAAGAACGGGTAGGGCTGCTGGCGGTCGCTGGGCAGCACCTCGTCGGACAGCAACTGCTCCAGCGCCTGCGGCGTCGGCGACCAGGCGCCGAGCATGCGCTGGGCGATGCGCGCAATGTCGATCCCCGACATCGCCGCCAGCGCCTGCTGCACCAGCCGCTGCGAGACGCCCACGCGCAGCGCGCCGGTCAGCAGCTTGTTGAACAGCAGGCGCTCGTCGAAGGACAGGCTGCGCCAGCCCGCCACCACCGCGGCGCGGCGCGCGGCGTCGTCCTGCGCAGCCACCGGCAACAGGCGCTCCTCGATCCAGTCGCGCAGCGGTGCCGGGTCCGGGGTTTCCGCTGGATCGTCGAGCAGCAGCGTGAGGGTTTCGGCAAGATCGCCGACGTGGTCGTAGCTGTCGTCCACCAGCCAGCCGGGCAGGCCGCTTTCCTTCGCGATCCATTCGCGCAGTTCGCGGGTGTTGGCGATACGACGCAGCTTGCCGCCGCTGAGCAACCAGATCGCCCAGGCCGCGTCGGCCGGCGGCGCCTGCTCGAAGTACGCCACCAGCGCGGCGCGCTTGTCCAGCGTCGCGGTGCTCTGGTCCAGTTGCCGGTACAGCGCGGCGAAGCGCTTCATTCCTCGCCACCGTAGTCGGTACGGAACGCCTCGGCGGCGACACCGCGTTCATTGAGCGCGCGGATGATCGCGTCGGTGTTGCCGTGGGTCGCAATTACGCGCCGTGCTCCGGTCTCGTCGATGGTGCGCAGCAGGTCGGGCCAGTCGGCATGGTCGGAGACCACGAAGCCGCGGTCGTAGTTGCGCCGGCGGCGGTTGCCGCGCAGCCGCATCCAGCCCGAGGCGAAGCCGAGTTGCGCATGGCGGAAGCGGCGCAGCCACGGGCTGCCGGCGGCCGAGGGTGGCGCCAGCACCAACTGCCCGGCGTAGTCGGCGCGCTTGTCCAGTTCGGACACGGTGCGCGTGTCCAGCATCGCCACGCCGGCCTCGCGATACACCGCCACGCCGGCCGCTACCGCACCGTGCAGCAGCGCCGGCTGATCGTCCCAGGGCTGCAGTTCGGCGAGCACGCGCTGCGCCTTGCCCAATGCGTAGCAGAACAGCACGGCGGCCTCGCCGCGCGCGCCGCACTCGCGGCGCCAGGCGACGATCTCGCGCGCCACCTCGCTGGTGTCCGGCCACCGGTACACCGGCAGGGCGAAGGTGGCCTCGGTGATGAAGGTGTCGCAGCGCACCACCTCGAACGGCGCGCAGGTCGGATCGGGCTGGCGCTTGTAGTCGCCCGAGGCGACCCAGACCTCGCCATCCACTTCGATGCGCACCTGCGCCGAGCCGAGCACGTGCCCGGCCGGGTGCAGCGACACCTGCGCGCGGCCGAGCGTGAAGCGGGTGCCGTAATCGTAGGCGCGATAGGCCTGCTCGCCCAGCCGCCAGCGCAGGATCGGCAGGCCGGCGGCGGCGCAGTGGTATTCGCCCATGCCCGAGCGCGCGTGGTCGCCGTGGCCGTGGGTGATGACCGCGCGCGGCACCGGCCGCCAGGGATCGATATGGAAATCGCCGGCGGGGCAGTACAGCCCTTCCGGGCGCAGCACCACCAGGTCCTGGGAAGCGGCATTCGGCATGGGCGCCACTGTGTCCAAGCCTGTGTGCAGGAGATGAGAATCCGCCCCGCGCGTTCGCGGCGACGCGACGGATCGGCCACAATGCGTGCAGCGCTTCTGGGAGGGAGATGCATGCACACGGACCTGCCGGCGTTCGCCACGCATACGGTCGACAATCAGCCGCCGCCGTTCGAACCGCGCGATCTTTGGGCCGACGACGTGGCGCTGCGTGAGGCCTGCGCACGCGAGGGCGCGGACGGCTTCGCGGCGACGCTGGCGCAGTACGGCGTGCTGGCCGGCGATGCGCTATATCGGCTCGGCTTCGACGCCAACCGCGACCGTCCGCGGCTGCGCACGCACGACCGCTACGGCCATCGCATCGACACGGTCGAGTTTCACCCGGCCTATCACCAGTTGCTGGACGCGGCCAAGCGCCATGGCGTGGCCGGGCTGTCCTGGCACAGCCCGCAGCCGGGTGTGCATGTGGCGCGCGCGGCGCTGAGCTACCTGCACCACCAGGCCGAGGCCGGCACCAGTTGCCCGCTGACCATGACCCATGCCGCGGTCGCGGTGTTGCGCCAGGACCCGGCCTTGCGCGAATGGGCCGACAAGGCCGCCGCGCCGCACTACGACCCGCGCGATGTGCCGATCGCCGACAAGGCCGGCATCACCCTGGGCATGGGCATGACCGAGAAGCAGGGCGGATCGGACGTGCGCCGCAACGCCACCGTCGCCACGCCGCTGGACGGCGCCGGCGCGTACAGCCTGGTCGGGCACAAGTGGTTCTTCTCCGCACCGATGTCCGACGGCTTCTTGGTGCTGGCGCAGGCGCCGGGCGGCCTGACCTGCTTCCTGCTGCCGCGGCGCCTGCCCGATGGCCGGCTCAACGCGCTGCGGCTGATGCGGCTGAAGGACAAGCTGGGCGACTGGTCCAACGCGTCCAGCGAAGTCGAGTTCGCCGGTGCCTGGGCGCAGCGGGTCGGCGAGGAAGGGCGTGGGGTGGCGCGGATCATTGGCATGGTGATGCTGACCCGGCTCGACTGCATGCTCGCCGCCGCTGCGCAGATGCGCATGGCGCTCGCCCAGGCGCTGCACCACGCGCGGCATCGCATCGCGTTCGGCAAGCGCCTGGTCGAGCAGCCGCTGATGCGCAACGTGCTGGCCGATCTGGCCCTGGAATCGGAAGCCGCCACCGCGTTCGCGCTGCGGGTGGCGCGCGCGGTGGATGCGGCCGACGTCGATGCGTCGGAAGCGGCGTTCGCGCGCATCGCCACCGCGCTGGGCAAGTATTGGCTGTGCAGGCGCGCGCCGGCCTTCGTCAACGAGGCGCAGGAATGCCTGGGCGGCGCCGGCTACGTCGAGGAGTCGATCCTGCCGCGGCTGTACCGGCAGGCGCCGCTGAACTCGATCTGGGAGGGCAGCGGCAACATCCAATGCCTGGACGTGCTGCGCGCGCTGGCGCGCGAACCGGCCAGCGCGGCCGCGGTCCTGGCGGAGCTGCAGACCGCGGCCGGCAGCGACCCGGCGTACGACGCGGCGCTGGACGCACTGCGCGCGCCGCTGGCTGGCCATGCCGAAGTAGACGAGTACAGCGCACGGCGCCTGGCCGAACGCATCGCGCTGGCCTTGCAGGCCGCGCTCCTGCTGCGCAGCGGCAGTCCGGCCGCCGGCGCGTTCGTGCGCAGCCGACTGGCCGGCGCGCATGGATTGGCGTTCGGCACGCTGGAGCCGGGTGTGCCGGTCGAGGAACTGCTGGTGCGTGCGTTGCCGTAGGCCATGCGGCATAGCGACCCAGCGCGCCGTCGCCAAGTGGGAAAGGAGTGGGCCGGCACTTCCTTCTCCCTCCGGGACCACGGCCCCCTTTTTGGGGGAAGGTGCCCCGAAGGGGCGGATGAGGGTACGGCGGCCAACGTAGCCACGCAGCAAGTGCGGTGATCAGAGGCGTCGCGCGACCGTACCCTCACCCCAACCCCTCTCCCGACGGGAGAGGGGCTCAGCTTCCGCGATGCCTTGGGCTGCGCTATGGAGGCCAGCGCGCCCTCGGCATGTGGAAAATTGGGCTAGCCGGCACTTCCTTCTCCCTCTCGGGAGAAGGTGCCCCGAAGGGGCGGATGAGGGTACGGCGGCCAGCCTAGTCAGGCAGCAAGTGCAGCGATCACCGGCGACGCGCGGCCTTACCCTCACCCCAACCCCTCTCCCGGCGGGAGAGGG
>NZ_AQOI01000758.1:0-336 GCF_000364665.1 Xanthomonas sp. SHU 199 | reverse complement strand
GGCGGGGGCGGCGGCCAGGTCCAGCGGCGCGATCACGCCCTGCGGCGTGCGCACCTCGGCCTGCAGCGTCGCGCCCCGCAGCGTGGCGGCATGGCGCAGCGCTTCGGCGGCGAGGACGGCTTCGGTACTGCGATCGCCGGCGGCGATCACCACGAGGATCGGATTCATGCGGGCTCCAGATGAGCGCAAGAGGACGCGACGCACAGCAGCGACGCGGCGGAAGTCATGCCAGGGTCTCCACGCGGACCGCGGCGGCCAGGTCGGCCAGGCGCTCGCGCGGCAGGCGGCGGGCGACGCCGCTGCCCAGGGTGGCCACGGCGAAGGCGGTGGCCTGGC
>NZ_AQOI01000757.1:0-315 GCF_000364665.1 Xanthomonas sp. SHU 199 | reverse complement strand
GCTGCACGACAACGAAGTGTTCAGGGGCATCGGCGCGGGGGCGGTGCTCTTGCCGCCACACAGCGTACGGGCCAGCCGATCGCCAAACAGCGGCGGCGCGGTCATCGAGGCGTTTCCGCATGGGCTGGCGTACGGCAGCATGATGACTTTGCTTGTGGGGTTTCTAGGCTTTGGCGCCGTCGCTATAGGTTTGCCATTGACCCTGATGCTTGCGAGCGCACTTGGTGATGCCAATGCCTTCACTCCCGCCTTGGTCGGCACTTCGGTCCTATCGGTGTTCGTCTACTTCATGCTCCGCTTCGACCTCATCGGCTA
>NZ_AQOI01000756.1:0-2906 GCF_000364665.1 Xanthomonas sp. SHU 199 | reverse complement strand
TGGTCCGGGCCGGCGCCGGCCGCCGCAGGTGCCGCCGCTTCGGCCCGCGCCGCGGGCCAACCGCCGCGACTTTCACGTATCATCCGGCTCTAGAACCTGCCGGCGGTCCGCCGCGCGCCGTGCGCGCAGGCCGGCGGGATGACGCGTGCCCATGATGGGACGCGCCGTCACGGCACAGCAAGGATGAGGGGATGGCCGAGTTCCTGAACGTCGCACTGGGATTTCCGACGTTGCCGTACAGCATCCTGTTGGCATTTTCCGCGCTCTACTGGGCGCTGGCCGCCTTCGGCATCGGCGACCATGCCGCGCCCGACGGGCATCTGCATGTCGACGGCGCCGACCATGGCCTGCACGGCGTGTCCGCCGTCTTCGCGCGGCTGGGCCTGGGCGGTGCGCCGGTGATGCTGGTGGTGGCGCTGCTCTCGTTCTGGGGCTGGCTCGGCACCTATTTCGTCCATCTTTTCCTGCTGCAGTCCCTGCCGGCCGGCCTGCGCTGGGGCATCGGCAGCGGCGTGGCGCTGTTGGCCCTGCTGCCTGCGCTGCCGCTGACTTCCTGGATGCTGCGGCCGCTGCGCCGGCTGTTGCTGCGGCTGCGGCCGGTGGCGCAGACGTCGTTGCTCGGCAAGGTCGGCGTCGTCGCCTCGCCGCGTGCCGACGCGGACTCCGGCTACGCCGCCGTCGACGATGGCGGCGCCGGCCTGGTCCTGCAGGTGCGTGCCCAGGCCGGCCAGGTCTATCCGCGCGGCGAGCGCGTGGTGCTGGTCGACTACGTGCAGGCGCACAACCACTATCTGATCGCCCGCGAGCAGGATCTGCCGGGTTTGCCGTTTCCACACAGCCTGATTGCGGGCGATAAGGAGATCCACCGATGAGTTTTGCGACGATGGCGCCGTTTCTGATCGGCGTCGGCATCCTGCTGGTGCTGCTGCTGGGGCTGGCCGGCCTGTTCCGCGCGTTCTACCGCAAGGTGGATCAGGGCGTAGCGCTGATCGTCAACGACATGAGCGCCACGCCCAAGGTGCACTTCACCGGCGCGTTGATCGTGCCGGTGCTGTACCGCGCCGAGCTGATGCGGATCAGCCTGATCACCCTTCAGGTCGACCGCCGCGGCAAGGAAGGGCTGATCTGCCGCGACAACATGCGCGCCGACATCGCCGTGGCGTTCTACCTGCGGGTCAACGAGACCCAGGCCGACGTGCTGCGCGTGGCCAAGGCGATCGGCGCCGACCGCGCCTCGGACAAGGACGCGGTCGACGAACTGTTCAACGCCAAGTTCTCCGAGGCGCTCAAGACGGTGGGCAAGAAGTTCGAGTTCACCGAGCTGTTCGAGAAGCGCCAGGAGTTCCGCGACGAGATCATCGCGGTGATCGGCAACGACCTCAACGGCTACGTGCTCGAGGACGTGGCGATCGACTACCTGGAGCAGACGCCCAAGGCGCTGCTGGATCCGCACAACATCCTCGACGCCGAGGGCATCCGCAAGATCACCGAGCTCACCGGCACCCAGAACGTGGTCACCAACGAGCTGGAGCAGAACGCGAAGCTGGCGATCACCAAGAAGAACGTGGAGGCGCGCGAGGCGATGCTGGCGCTGGAGCGGCAGCAGGCCGAGGCCGAGGCGCGGCAGAAGCGCGAGGTCGACACGATCCGCGCGCGCGAGCAGGCCGAGACGCTGAAGGTGCAGGAGGAGCAGCGCCAGTTGGCGGAGAACGCGCGCATCGAGGCGCAGCAGCTGATCGACATCCGCGAGCAGAACCGCCTGCGCGAGGTCGAGGTGGCCGAACAGAACCGCCAGCGCGCGGTGGCCATCGAGGTCGAGCGGGTCGCGCGCGCGCGCCAGCTGGAGCAGGTCACCACCGATCGCGAGGTGCAGCTGCAGGGCGTGGAGCGCGACAAGGTGGTCGAGAACGGCAAGATGGACGTGGCCAACATCACCCGCGAGCGCATCGCCATCGACAAGACCGTGGCGCAGGAAGAGGAGCGGATCAAGGAAGTGCGCCAGGTCGCCGAGGCCGACCGGCTCAAGCAGGTCACGATCCTGGAAGCGGAGGCCAAGGCGCAGGAACTGCTGGTGCGCCAGGTCAAGGACGCGCAGGCGCGCGAGACCGCGGCCAAGCACCGCGCGGTCGAACTGACCACCCTGGCGCAGGCCGAACACGAGGCCGCCGGCAAGCAGGCCGAAGCCAAGAAGCTGCTCGCCGACGGCATCCGCGCCGAGAAGGCCGCGCCCGGTCTGGCCGACGCGCAGGTCAAGGAAGCCTCGGCGCTGGCGATCGAGAAGGTCGGTATCGCCGAGGCGCGGGTGATCGAGGCCAAGGCCGATGCCAGCCTCAAGCAGGGCAGCAACGAGGCGCGCGTGCTGGCCGAGACGCTGCAGGCCAAGGCGCAGGGCGAAGAGCAGATGGGCAAGGCCAAGGCCAGCGCCGCCGAGTCGATCGGCATGGCCGAGGCGGTGGTGGTGGAGAAGCGCCTGTTGGCCGAGGCTGACGGCCTGACCCGCAAGTTCGAGGCGATCGGCGCGCTCAGCGACAGCGCACGCGGCCACGAGGAATTCCGGATGCTGCTCGACAACAGCCTCAAGCAGGCGCTGGCGTCGATCGAGGCCGGCAAGGAAGTGTCCAAGGAGAACGCCGAGGTCATCGCCAGCGCCCTGCGCAATGCCGACATCGACCTGGTCGGCGGCGACGGCGGCATGTTCGACAACCTCATCAAGGCGGTCTCGCTCGGCAAGTCGATCGAAGGCCTGGCCGACAAGAGCCCGATCGTGCAGGACCTGATGCAGCGCTATCTCGGCGTGCAGCGCGGCGCGGCGGCGCCGTCGCGGCTGGCGCCGGACGCGGCTGGCCAACTGCCCGTCGCCGAGCCTTGAGCGCGGCACTGGACTGAGTGCGCAGGCGGCGCGCGGC
>NZ_AQOI01000755.1:0-5029 GCF_000364665.1 Xanthomonas sp. SHU 199 | reverse complement strand
CGCGTCGTCGCAACCCGTGGCGGGCGCGCGGCGCGATGCGCCGATCCCCCGCAAGCCGGCAGGAGCCGCGACGATGGCAACACCCCCCCAATCCCAGACCGATCCCCAGCCCGAGGGCGACGCGCCCAGCCAGGTCGACCAGGCGGTCGCCCAGGGCGGCGCCTACGACGTGCTGCGCAAGCGCTTGGTCGAGCAGGGCGCGCGGCTGCAGGACGCGGTCGAGGCGCTCAACCGGCAGCGCCTGCAGGAGTTCGGCGACAGCCGTCTCGAGGTGGACGGCCGCTTCCGCATCCGCACCGAGCACAATTGCGTCGGTCGCGACATCGTGCAGGTCGGGCCGGACCTGCTGCTGTTCGGCTACAACGTGTTCCTCGGGCTCAAGAACCAGACCCGCGTGCAGGACGTGTTCGGGCTGTACCGGCTGGTCGAGGGGGCCGACGGCTACGACGTCAGCCCGATCGACCTGGCCGGCAGCTTCCTCGGCCAGGCCGGCTTCGTGCACGACTTCGGCGAGCTGTACGCCTACTACAAGCACGCCCGGCTGCTGCAACTGATCGTCATCGGCGGCAAGCTGCTGGCGGCGTTCCAGATCGGCGAGCGCAGCAGCGACGTGCGCGTTTTCCGCTGGGCGCAGGACAGCGACGGCGCGCTCACCTACATCGATGCGCGCGGCGAACGCGACATCGCGCTGCCGCCGCCGTTCGATTTCGAATGGACCCGCGCCACCCGCGAGATGGCGGTGAACGGGCGCCATTCGCATCTGAACATCCTCGATACCCTGTTCGTGGAGACCATCGGTGGCGATCTGACCATCAAGGTCGAGAACAACACCGAGACCGGGCAGGGCATCTACAGCGAACCGGTGGAGGACAAGACCCAGTCGCTGGACGATGCACAGTTCGATTTCGCGCGGGTCGGCAGCCTGGTCCTGCTCAAGGTGCTGCCGTATCGCGAGACGCAGTGGCGCGGGCTGATCTACAACACGCTCAGCGGCCGCATCGTGCGCAACGACGCCATCGTGCAGGCCTGCGTGCAGCTGCCCGAGGACCACGGCATCATTTTTCCCGGCGGCTATTACCTGCAGAACGGCGATCACAAGGCGTTCGACGCGGCGATGGACGGGATGCAGTTCAAGCGCGCGATCCGCTCGCCCAACGGCGAGGACGTGCTGTACATCTTCTACGAGCGCGAGGGCGGCAAGTCCGCGCTGTTCGTCTACAACACCATCCGCCGCGCGCTGCAGAACCCGGTGTTCGGCCATGGCTACGCGTTGCTGCAGGACGGGCGCATGGTGCTGTTCCATGCCGAGGGCAGCGAGCCGACCCGGATCCATCCGATGCAGGTCTGGCAGACTCCCTTCAGCAGCGACGAATTCGCTGCCAGGCGCCCGCCGAGCAACACCTTCCTCGGCCGCATCGGCAATGCCGAACTGGTGCGCGGCATCTCCAGCCTGTTCGGGCTGGCGCGCGCGATCGACCGCGACGAGGTGTCGGTGCAGCGCTACCAGTTGCTGGTGGAGGACGCGCGGCGCCTGTTCGACGCGCACCATTGGCTGGAGGACGCGCACTGCGGCGACCTGGCCGGCGTGCTGCGCGGCATCAGCGCCACCGGCGAGGCGGTGCTGGACGAATACGAAAAGGTGCTGTCGATCCGCCAGCAGTCCGACCAGGCGATGGCCGAGGCCACGGCCGCGCACAAGGCGCTGCTGGCGCGGTTGCAGCCGGAGAACTGGAACAGCATCCAGGAGTTCGTCGAACCGCTCAACGCCATCGCCGCGCAGCGCGGCCATCTGCTGACCATCCGCGAGCACCGCTACATCGACACCGATGCGATCGATGCGATGGGCGCGACGCTGCAGCAGGCCCACGACACGGTCGGCGCCGCCACCGGGCGTTTCCTCGGCAGCGAAAGCGCGCTGGCGCCGTTGCACGCGCGCCTGGCCGAACTGGACGCGGCGGCGCAGGCGGCGGCGACCGCGCGCGCGCTGTCCGAGCAGGTGCAGGCGATGCAGGCGATGTCGGCCGACCTGGACCTGCTGTCGGAACTGATGGCCGGGCTCAAGGTCGACGACGCCACCGAGCGCACCCGCGTGGTCGAGGCTCTGTCCGAAGTGTATGCGCGGCTCAACCAGGCGCGCGCGCGTGCCGAGCAGCGCCGCAAGAGCCTGGGTTCGGCCGAGACCGTGGCCCAGTTCGGTGCGCAGTTCGCCCTGTTCGGCCAGGCGATCACCAGCGCGCTGGCGCTGTCCACCGATCCCGAGCGCGCCGACGAGCAACTGTCGCGGCTGATGGTGCAACTGGAGGAACTGGAGAGCCAGTTCGGCGAGCACGAGCAGTTCCTCGGCGACATCCTCAGCAAGCGCGAGGAACTGGTCGAGGCGTTCGAGACGCACAAGCAGGCCTTGCTCGACGACCGCCAGCGCAAGGCGCGCTCCTTGCTGGACGCGGCCTCGCGCATCCTCGACGGCCTGCCGCGGCGCACCGAGCGCTTCGCCAATGCCGACGAACTCAACGCCTTCTTCGCCGGCGACCCGCTGATTCTCAAGCTGCGCGAGCTGGCCGAGCGGCTGCGCGGCTACCGCGACAGCGTCAAGGCCGACGACGTCGAGGCGCGGCTGAAGGGCGTGCGCGACCAGGCGGTGCGTGCGCTGCGCGACCGCAGCGAGCTGTTCGAGGCCGGCGGCAACGTGGTGCGGCTGGGTCCGCGGCACCGCTTCAGCGTCAACACGCAAGCACTGGACCTGACCCTGCTGCCGCGCGAGGACGGACTGGCGCTGCATCTGACCGGCACCGACTACCTGGAGCCGCTGCAGGACGCCGCGTTGGACGCCACCCGCGCCTACTGGCAGGTGGCGCTGGATTCGGAATCGCCCACGCTGTACCGCGGCGAATACCTGGCCGGGCGCATGCTGGAAGCGGCGCTGGCGGGCGAGGAGGGGCTGAGCCTGGATGCGCTGGCGCAACTGGCAGCCACACCCGACGCGCTGGCGCGCAGCGTGCGCGACTTCGCCGCGCCGCGCTACCGCGAGGGCTACGAGCGCGGCATCCACGACCACGACGCCACGCGCATCCTGCAGGCGCTGCTGCCCTTGCAGCAGGCCGCGGGCACGCTGATGCACGCCCCTGCCGCGCGCGCGCTGGCGCTGGCGTTCTGGGCCGAACGCCAGCGCGAGGAGGAGGTGGCCGCGTGGGTCGCGCGCCAGGCCGGCGTCGATGCGATCGCGCGCCTGTTCGGCGCGCGCGACGGCCGCGACGCGCTGCAGGCCGAGATGGCGCAGGCCATGCAGCGTTTCGCCGAGGACGCAGGGCTTGCGTTCGATGCCGCCCAGGCGCGGGCGGCCGCCGCCTACCTGGCGGCCGAACTGGCGCAGGGCGAACCGACTTTTCCGTTCAGCCGGCATGCGCGGGAACTGCTCGATGCGCTGCATGCGCGGCTGGCCGAGGCCGGGCTGCGCGAGCAGTTCGAGCAAGGCCTGGAACGCGTGCGCGGCAAGCTCGGCGCTGCCTGGACGCAGGCCAGCCAGTGGGTGCAGGGCCTGTGCCACGATCCGCGCTTCGCGGTCCACGCCGGCTACGCGCCCGAGGCGGTGGCGATCGCGCTGCTGGCGCCGCGGCTGCGCAGCCGCGCCAGCGAGGTGGCGTTGATGGCCACGGTGGAGGGCCTGCTCGGCGAACATCCGCGCATCGAAGGCGGGCGCCTGCGCCTGGCCATCGACGATTTCCTGGCGCGCCTGCGCCACCACGAGCAGGTGTTCGTGCCCGGCTTCCGCCAGTACCAGGCACTGCGCCAGCAGGTCATCGCCCGCGAGCGCGAGCAGTTGCGCCTGTCCGAGTTCAAGCCGCGGCCGCTGTCCTCGTTCGTGCGCAACAAGCTGATCAATGAGGTCTACCTGGGCGTGATCGGCGACAACCTGGCCAAGCAGATGGGCACGGTCGGCGAGAACAAGCGCAGCGACCTGATGGGCATGCTGATGCTGATCTCGCCGCCCGGCTACGGCAAGACCACGCTGATGGAGTACGTCGCCAGCCGGCTCGGCCTGGTCTTCATGAAAATCAATGGTCCCGCGCTGGGCCACGCGGTGCGCTCGCTGGATCCGGCGCAGGCGCCGGACGCCACCGCGCGACAGGAATTGCTCAAGCTCAATCTCGCGCTGGAGATGGGCAACAACACCATGCTGTACGTCGACGACATCCAGCACACGCACCCGGAATTCCTGCAGAAGTTCATCTCGCTGTGCGACGGCACGCGCCGCATCGAGGGCGTGTGGAAGGGGCGCACGCGCACCTACGACATGCGCGGCAAGAAGTTCTGCGTGGTGATGGCCGGCAATCCGTACACCGAGTCGGGCGAGGTGTTCAAGATTCCGGACATGCTCGCCAACCGCGCCGACATCTACAACCTGGGCGACGTGCTCGGCGGCATGGAGGAGGCGTTCCTGCTCAGCTACATCGAGAACGCGCTCACCTCCAATCCGGTGCTCGCGCCGCTGGCCACGCGCGAGCTGGCGGACCTGTACCTGCTGGTGGATCGCGCGCGCGGCAAGGAGATCTCCAGCAACGCGCTCAGCCATGCCTACAGCGGCGCGGAGATCAACGAGATCGTGGCCACACTGCAGCGCCTGCTGCGCGTGCGCGAGGTGGTGTACAAGGTCAACCAGCAGTACATCGCCAGCGCTGCGCAGGACGATCGCTACCGCACCGAGCCGCCGTTCCGGCTGCAGGGCAGCTACCGCAACATGAACAAGCTGGCGGAGAAGGTCTCGCCGGTGATGAACGAGGCCGAGTTGCAGCAGCTGATCTCCGACCACTACCTGGGCGAGGCGCAACTGCTGACCAGCGGCGCCGAGGAGAACCTGCTCAAGCTGGCCGAGTTGCGCGGCGCGATGGGCGCCGAGGAACAGGCGCGCTGGGACCAGATCAAGCGCGATTTCCTGCGCAACAAGGCGATGGGCGCCGACGGGGCCGATGTCGGCGGGCGCATGGTGGCGCAGCTGGCGGACATCGCAGGCGGCCTGCAGGGGCTGCGTGCC
>NZ_AQOI01000754.1:0-1222 GCF_000364665.1 Xanthomonas sp. SHU 199 | reverse complement strand
TCGTGCCGGCGACCTCGGCACCGGCGGCTTGCCAGCGCGCCACCACACCCGGATGCGGATGACCGAAGCGGTTGCCGTAGGCCGCCGACACCAGCACCAGCCGCGCACCGGTGGCGGCGACGAAGGCCGGCTGCGAGGAATGCGCGCTGCCATGGTGCGGCGCCACCACGACGTCGGCGCGCAGCGCCTGCGGCGCCTCGCGCAGCAGCGTGCGCTCGACCACGTCGCCGATGTCGCCGGCCAGCAACAGCGCGCCATGCGCGGTCTCCACGCGCAGCACACAGCTGGATTCGTTGCGCAGATACGGAAAGTGCTGCGCCGGATGCAGGAACCAGAACCGCACGCCATCCCATTCCCAGGCATCGCCGGTCACGCAGGCCCGGTCCACCGGCAACGGCGCACCAGCCGGGGCCTGGACCAGGCCGATCGGCAGCGCCGCGCGCACCGCGCCCAGGCCGCCGGCGTGGTCGTTGTCGCCATGACTGATCACCGCGCGATCCAGCCGCGCCACGCCAAGCGCATGCAGCGCCGGGACCACCACCCGTTCGCCAGCGTCGTAGCCGTCCTCCACCGCCGGCCCGGTGTCGTACAGCAGTTGATGGTGGGCGGTGCGGACCAGCAACGACAGGCCCTGCCCCACGTCGAACATCACCAGATCGACCTCGCCCGGTCGCGGTCGCTCCAGCGGCGGCCACAGCAAGGGCAACCACAGCAGCGCCGCCAGCGGCTTGCCCGGCACCGCGCGCGGCAGCAGCAGCCAGAACGCGCCCAGCAAGGCCAGCGGCAGCGCCCAGTCGCGCGCCTCCGGCAACCAGCGCAGGGCGAAGCGGCTCTCGCCCAGGGCGACGAACAACGGCCAGGTCAGGTCGAAGCAGGCTGCGGCCAGGCGCCACAGCCAGGCCCCGGCGCCGGCATGCAACGCCTCCAGCGCGGTACCAAGCAAGGCCAACGGCACCACCACCAGGCTCCACCACGGGATCGCCAGCAGGTTGGCCAGCGGCCCGACCACGGAGGCCTGCCCGAACAGCATCGTGCTCACCGGCAGCAGGCCGACCGTGGCCACGCCTTGCGCGGTCAGGAAGCTGCGTAGCGTCTCGCGCCAGCCACGACCGGCATCGGGCATGCACCAGGCCAGCCAGGCGACGCCGAGGAAGCTCAGCCAGAAGCCGGCCGAGAGTACTGCCAGCGGGTCGCAGAGCAGCATGGCGATCGCCGCCAGCGC
>NZ_AQOI01000753.1:0-777 GCF_000364665.1 Xanthomonas sp. SHU 199 | reverse complement strand
CCCCCGCCACAGCCGCGCCGCCACCACCACCGCGATCATCAGCGCGGTGCGCACGGTCGGCAGGGCCATGCCCGACACCAGGGTGTAGCCGCCGGCGCCGAGCAGTGCCAGCGCGGCAGCCGCCTGGCGCCGCGGCCAAGAGCGGCCCAGTTGCGGCCACAGCCGCCACAGCCCGCCGCCGAGCAAGGCGAAGGCGCCGGCGACCAGGCCGACATGGAACCCGGAGATGGCGATGAGATGGGTCAGTCCGGCGGCGCGCAGGATGCGCCAGTCGCGATCGTCCAGCCGCCGCGTGTCGCCCAGCGCCAGCGCCTGCAAGTAGCGCGCCGAGGCCTGCGGCACAGCCGCGGCGATGCGCGCGGACATGTCGGCGCGCCAGGCGTCGATGCCCTGCCCAGGCGTCAGTTGCGCTGCCGCATGCGGCGCCACCACGTAGCCGCTGGCGCTGATCCGCTGCGCCAGCGCATAGGCCTCGGCATCGAAGCCGCCCGGATTGCTCAAGCCGCGCGG
Source organism: Xanthomonas sp. SHU 199 (assembly GCF_000364665.1). NCBI lineage: Bacteria > Pseudomonadati > Pseudomonadota > Gammaproteobacteria > Lysobacterales > Lysobacteraceae > Xanthomonas > Xanthomonas sp. SHU 199. Next base: position 267 of record NZ_AQOI01000753.1, on the reverse strand, counting down.
CGCGCGCAGGCGCACCTGCAACTGCCAGCGCGCGCCGGCGCGCAGGGCGCTGCGCGGCCCGGCCTGGTGCGTGCCGAAGTCGTCGTACCACGCCAATTGCAGCAGGCGCCCGCGCAACGGCGCCGGCTGCGCCGCGTCGCTGTCCACCCGGAACAGGAAGCGGGTGCGGCGGGTCTCCGCCTGCGGCAGTTCCACCACCTGGCCGCGGACGTCGACCACGCGCTTTTCCCAGTCGGCCGGCAACTGCCTTGCCAGCACCATGCCGGC
>NZ_AQOI01000752.1:0-394 GCF_000364665.1 Xanthomonas sp. SHU 199 | reverse complement strand
CCACGGTCAGCCCGTCCGCGCGCGACAGTGCGGCCCGGTGCGCGGCGGCATCCACGCCGCTGGCCATGCCGCTGGTCACCGCAAAGCCGGCCGTGGCCAGGGCCAGTGCGAAGCCGTAGGCGTTGTCGCGGCCGCCGGCGCTGGGGGCGCGGCTGCCGACCACGGCCACGGCCGGGTGCCACAGCACCGTGGAATCGCCGTCCACGTACAGCGCCAGTGGCGGATTGGGCGTGCGCCGCAACAGGGCCGGGTAGTCGGCATCGTGGCAGCCCAGCAGGTGCCGACCTGGTTGCGCCAGCCAGTGCTCGGCGGTGTCCAGCGCGGCGCGGTCGGGCCGCTGCAGCGCGGCGATCTGCGCCGCATCCAGGCCGGCGGCCTGCCAGCCGGCGGGACC
>NZ_AQOI01000751.1:0-1950 GCF_000364665.1 Xanthomonas sp. SHU 199 | reverse complement strand
GGTGCAGCGCGTCACCGACATCATGGGCGAGATCTCCGCCGCCTCGCAGGAACAGTCGGCCGGCATCGAGCAGGTCAACCAGACCGTGATGCAGATGGACGAGGCCACCCAGCAGAACGCCGCCCTGGTGGAAGAAGCCACCGCCGCCGCGCGTTCGATGGAGGATCAGGCCGGCCAGCTCAGCCAGGCCGTGGCCCTGTTCAAGATCGACCAGCAGGCGCCGACGGCACCGCGCAGTTCCGCACCACCGGCCGCGCTCGTCACTGCCGGCACCAAGCGACCGGCCAAGGCGCCGGTCAAACCCGTCGCACAAGGCGCACGCACCGCACCCAAGCGTGCCGTTGTCGCCGTCGGCGCCAACACCGACTGGCAAGAGTTCTGATCGGCCGGGTGGCCACGCCGACAGCGGCGTGGCCACCGTATCGTCTTGCCGCACCGTCTTTGCCTCTTTGCAGCTCGGCGCTCTCCTTCGCAGAACGCCCCGATGCCTGCCGACTTCGCAGGCACATGCCCCTCCACTCCAGTGTTCAAGCCTGGATCGTGCTGAAGAGCGCCCAAGCGCCGTCACTCAACGGCAAGCGGTCATTGCACCGGCATGGCGCGTAGGGCCGCACTGCGTCAAACACCCGGAGCGTCCGGCAAGGAACCCGCCGACTACGTTCGGGAAGACGCTTCTGACGCTTCTCCGCCAGGGGCAAGCGCTTCCTCGTCCCGCCGACGTCCCCACCAGCCGATTCCGAGCATCCGCGTTCCCGCGTCCCGGCTGCCGACCGAATCGACGGCCTGGGCGCTGTACGCCCTCCCGTCCTGGAGCGGGACATGCGGCTCGCGCCATCCGCCTCTCCCTTGCATGCCAACCGATCTCGGCGTGCGCCGGTCAACCTGCGCGCAAAAAAAAGATCAAGTTATGTGATTCGTTGCCGATAAACGCAAAACCAAAGTCGCATTCACGTTACGTATGGCACATGACCACCCGCCCATACATGCCCCTCCCCATCTCACATCGACCTGAGGAAAGACATGACTATGCCCCGTCCCCATCGCACCAGCAGCGTCGTCACGCGCCTGATGATTGGTGTCTCTGCAATCGCGGCCCTGTGCTTCGGCATCACCGCGCTGCTGATCTACGCAAAAAGCAGCCAAGCGCTGCTGACCTCGGCCAAGGCCGGCATGACCAACGCCGCCTACCTGGAAGCCAAGCGCATCGCAGGCGACATGAACACCGCGTTTTCCGCCAACCAGGCACTGGCGAACGCCATGCTGGTACAGCGCACCCAGGACGGCAATGCGCGCGCGAACGCCAGCGAGATCATGCGCAGGGAACTGCAGCAACATCCCGACTGGACCGCCATGGGGACGATGTGGGAACCGCAGGCATTCGATGGAAAGGACGCGCAGTACGCAGGCAGCGAGGGGCATGACGCCAGCGGCCGTTACATGGTCTATTGGGCCTGGCAAGGCGACAAGCTGATCCGCCAGCCACAGCTGGACTACGCCACGCCGGGCGCTGGCGACTGGTACCTGCGCCCGAGCAAGGAGCGCAGGCAGGCGCTGATCGAGCCGTATTACTACGATATCGGCGGCAGCAAGGTCCTGATTACGACATTGAGCACCCCGGTGATCGAGAACGGCAAGCTGCTTGCGGTGATGAATACCGACATCGGCCTCGCCAAGTTGCAGGAACGCCTGTCGAAATTGCACCCGCTCGGCGTCGGACACGTACGGCTGCTTTCGCCTGGCGGCGCGATCATCGCCGATCGCGACCCTGCACTGGTCGGCAAGAGGCTCGACGATGCCGCGAACCGTGCCTTGCTCGCCCAGATCGCCAAGGGCGAGACCGTCGACCGCGAGACGGTCGATGCGAAGACCGGCGATACCGATGTCGAGATCTACGTGCCCTTGCAGATCGGCCAGGCGCAGGAGCATTTCGCACTGGGTGTCGCGGTGCCG
>NZ_AQOI01000750.1:0-480 GCF_000364665.1 Xanthomonas sp. SHU 199 | reverse complement strand
GCTGCTGCTCAGCGGCGGCCTCTACCTGCTGCTGCGCCGGCTGGTGGTCAAACCGTTGGCCAGCGCGGTGGAAGTCTCCAGCGCAGTGGCCGCCGGCCGCCTGGACAGCCGCATCCAATACGCGCGCAACGACGAGCTGGGGCAATTGCTGGGATCGCTGCAGCGCATGCAGCAGCAGCTGCGCGCGGTGCTCGACGCACAGAAGGAGATGGCCCAGCGCCACGATGCCGGCGAGATCAGCTACCGCATGGACGAGAGCAGCTTCCCCGGCGACTACGGGCGCATGGTCCACGACAGCAACGCGCTGGTCGCCTCGCATATCGCGGTGACCGAGCGCCTGGCGCAGATCATGGGCCGCTATGCCATCGGCGACCTGTCCGAGGACATGGATCGGCTGCCCGGCGAAAAGGCGGTGCTCACCGAAACCATGGACACGGTCAAGCGCAACCTGACCGCGATGAACAGCGAGATCAAGCACCT
>NZ_AQOI01000749.1:0-18421 GCF_000364665.1 Xanthomonas sp. SHU 199 | reverse complement strand
GTGCCCCGCAGGGGCGGATGAGGGTACGAGTGCCGCTGCGAACAGGGACACCTAGTAGCAGCTAACCCTCAGCCCCACAGAACAGCGGATAGTCGATATAGCCAGGAAACGGCCGCTCCGGCGCACACAGCGGACACTGCGGATCAGCGGATAGACGGGTTTCGCGGAAGCGCATCGCCAGCGCGTCGAAGTGCAGCAGGCGGCCGCGGAGGGGTTCGCCGATGTCGAGCAGCAGCTTCAAGACCTCGTTGGCCTGCAGCAGGCCAACGATGCCGGGCAGCACCCCGAGCACGCCGGCGTCGGCGCAGTTCGGTGCGAACTCCGGCGGCGGCGGTTCCGGGAACAGGCAGCGGTAGCATGGCGCCTGCCCGCGCCGGCGGCCGGCGTCGAACACGCTCACTTGGCCCTCGAAGCGCTGCACCGCGCCGTACACCAGCGGCTTGCCCAGCTTCACGCAGGCGTCGTTGAGCAGATAGCGCGCAGGGAAGTTGTCCGAACCGTCCAGCACAACATCCACGTCCTGCAGCAACCGTTCGACGTTGTCCGCGGTGACCCGCTCGCGGATCGCTTCGACCCGCACCCCAGGATTCAGCGCCCCCAGGCTCGCCGCAGCCGAGTCCACCTTGGCCTGGCCGATCCGCGCGTCGCCGTGCAGGATCTGCCGCTGCAAATTGCTGCGCTCGACCACGTCGTCGTCGGCGATGCGCAACTGCCCCACCCCGGCCGCGGCCAGGTAGAAACCGGCCGGCGAGCCCAGGCCGCCGGCACCGACCAGCAGCACGCGCGCAGCCTGCAGCCGGCGCTGGCCCTCGACCCCGACTTCGGGCAGGCGCAGATGCCGCGAATAGCGGTCGAAGAAGTCTTCCTGCTCCGGTTCCAGCGCCGGCCGCTGCAGCGGCAAGCCTTCGCGCTGCCAGCGCGCGGTGCCGCCCAGCACGGAAGCGACATGGGTGTAACCGGCCTGCTCCAGGAACAATGCGGTGTCGTGCGAACGCTTGCCGCTCTGGCAAATCAGCAGCACCTCGGTGTCGGCACCAAGATAGGCAGCCGGGTCGGCCTGCAACTGCGCGCGGGCCACGCCCTGCGCGCCCTCGGCCATGCCGGTGACACGCTCGTGCTCCTCGCGGATGTCGATCAGGCGCGCGCCCTGCGCCTGCCGCGCCTGCGCCTGTGCCGGGGTCAGTTCTCGAATGCCCATGCGCGCATTATCGGCGCAAACCGGGCGCGCGTCCGCCGTCCGCGGCGCGGCTCAGTACGGCACCACCTCGACCACGTCGCCGGCCTGGAACTGGCGTGCACCCTCCTCCAGCCGCAGCAGCACGTCGCTGTCGGCGGCGCCGCGCAGGCGATGCGAGCCGTCCGCGGGATTCGGCTCTGCCCACAGCTGACCGTGGGCGTCGCAGCGCATGCGCCCGCGCAGAAACTCCAGCCGGTCGTGGCGTTTGTCCCAGCCGGCCGCCAACCGGGCGCGCCAGGCCCGATGCGGTTCGCTGCGCCGCTGCAGCGCATCCAGCAACGGTCGCCCGATCGCCAGGAAGGTCGCCAGCACCGACACCGGATTGCCCGGGAGACCCAGGAACAGGGCGCGGTCCCACTCGCCGAACAGCAGCGGCATGCCCGGGCGCATGCGCACCTTCCAGAACAGGATGCGGCCGTGCTCGGCCAGCAGCCGCGGCAGGTAGTCCTTCTCGCCGGCTGAGACGCCGCCGCAGGTCAGCACCACGTCGAACGCCGAGGCGGCGTCGGCGAGCATGGCCTGGATGCGCTGCGGATCGTCCGGCAGGATCGGCCACGCGGTCGGCGCCAGGCCGAGCAGGCGCAGTTGCGCCATCAGCATGTCGCGGTTGCTGTTGTAGATCTGCCCCGGCTGCAACGGCAGGCCCGGCTCGACCAGTTCGTCGCCGGTGGCGAACACCGCCACGGTCGGCCGCGCCGCCACCATCAGCTGGTCCACGCCCAAGGCCGCGGCCAGGCCGATGCGCGAAGGCGTCAACAGCATGCCGGCCTCGAGCACGCGCTCGCCGGCGCGCACGTCTTCGCCGCGCGCCCGCACGTGTGCGCCGACGGCGACGTCGGCGGGGATCTGCACTACGCCGTCATGCTCGTGCACGTTCTCCTTGATCACCACCGTATCGGCCTCGGCCGGCAGTGGCGCGCCGGTCGTGACCCGCAGGCATTGGCCGGGCGCGAGCGCCTGGTGCCGATCGGCGCCGGCGAACTGATCGCCGGCCAGCCGCAAGTCGGTCGCCGCCCCCGGGGTCAGATCGGCATGGCGCAGCGCGAAGCCATCCATCGCGCTGTTGGCGAACGGCGGCAGGTCGATCGGCGCATCCAGCGGCTCCAGCAGGATGCGGCCATCGGCACGCGACGCTGCAAGGCGCTCGCTGTTGACGGGACGGGCACGCGCAGCGGCAGCGACGATCGCCAGCGCGTCGGTGTAGGCGATCCGGGAGGGATAGTCGGTCATGGTGGCGGCAGGATACCCGCTGCAGCCAGGTCCTGCGGCGTGTTCAGATTGCCCAGCACGATTTCCGGCAGCGGCACCGGCCGCATCCGCAGGCGCTGCTGCAAGGCGCGAGGCGCGTAGCGGGCGGCTGTCAGCCCCTCCTCCAGCGCCGGGCGCAGCGCGGCCAATCGGTACAGCGCCACCAGCGGCTGCGCGCCGGCGGCATCCTCGACCCAGGCGCCATCGCACTCAGCGGCTGGGGCTGCGGCTGCGGCCAGCACCGCAGGCAGATCACGCGGCAACACGCAGATATCGACCGGCACGGTCAGCAGCCAGGGCGTGGCGCAGGCGGCGGCAAGCGCGTCCAGCCCGGCGATCGGTCCCAAGGAACGTTCCGCCCCGGCCGGTGCCGCGACGCGGTCCGGCACGGCCTGCAGGCCGATGGCGGCATAGCGCGGCAAGCTGCGGTTGGCGCTGACCAGCACTTGGGCGACCTGAGGCGCCAGCGCCTGCACCAGCCATTGCACCTGCGCCTGCCCGTCGCGCTGCAGCCAGGCCTTGTCGCATCCGCCCAGGCGCTGCGCGCGGCCGCCGGCGAGAATGCCGAGGGTGATCGCGCGCCTCGTATCCATCGTGCGGCTACTTGCCGCGGACGTGCTTCATCAGGCGCCGCTTCTTGGCGATCTGGCGCTCGGTCAGCACGTTCTTCTTGCCTTCGTACGGATTGGCGCCTTCGCGGAACATGAAGCGCACCGGCGTGCCGACCAGCTTGAAGCGCTTGCGGAAGAAGTTCTCCAGGTAGCGCTTGTACGACTCCGGCAGCACCTTCAGGCGCGTGCCGTGGACGATGAAGGTCGGCGGATTGCTGCCACCCGGATGCACGTAGCGCAGCTTGGAGACGTGGCCGCGGATGCTCGGTGGCGGATTGCTCTCGTAGGCGATTTCCAGCGCCTGGTTGACCTCGCTGGTGCTGAACTCGCGCACCGCCGAGGCGTGTGCGCGATGGATCGCCTGGAACAGTTCGCGCATGCCCGAACCGTGCTTGGCCGAAATGCGCACCGCCTCGGCCCAGGCCACGAAGCCAAGCTTGCGCGACAGCAGGTCTTCGGCCTGCGCACGCTGGTAGTCGCTCTGCCCGTCCCACTTGTTGATCGCCACCACCAGGGCACGGCCGGCATCGAGGATCGCGCCGAGCACGGTCGCGTCCTGATCGGTCACGCCCTCGCCGGCATCGAGCATCAGCACTGCGACCTGGCATTGCTCGATGGCCTGCAGCGTCTTGAACGCGCTGAACTTCTCCACCGCCTCCTCGACGCGGCCGCGGCGACGCAGGCCGGCGGTGTCGATCAGCCGGTACAGGCGGCCGTCGCGCTCCAGGTCCACCGCGATCGAGTCGCGGGTGGTGCCGGGCACCTCGGAGGCGATCATGCGCTCCTCGCCCAGCAGGCGATTGACCAGGGTCGACTTGCCCACGTTCGGGCGGCCGACGAAGGCAATGCGCATGCGCGCCGGATCGGTGTCCAGGGTCTCACCGGCGCCCTCTTCCGGCAGCCGCTCCAGGACCTCGTCGAGCAGGTCGTCGATGCCGTGGCGATGCGCGGCGGAGACCGCGATGGCGTCGCCGAGGCCGTAGCGAGCGAACTCGGCGCGCACCTGGTCCTCGTCGGTGCCGTCGATCTTGTTGATCAGCAGCAGGGTCGGCCGCGCCAGCTTGCGCAGCCAGGCCAGGATCTCGTCGTCGAGCGCGGACGATCCCTCGCGACCATCGACCACGAACAGGATCAGGTCGGCCTCGCCGGCGGCGGCGCGCGCCTGCTCGGCAGTGGCGCCGGCCAGGCCTTCCTCTTCGCCGGAGATGCCGCCGGTGTCGACGATCACGAACGGGGTGTCCGGCTGCAGCCGGCATACCCCGTAGTGGCGGTCGCGGGTGACGCCGGGCTGGTCGTGGACCAGCGCGTCACGGCTGCGCGTCAGCGCATTGAACAGCGTGGACTTGCCGACATTCGGCCGTCCAACCAGGGCGACCAGCGGCAGCATCGCGACATCCTTCTCTTGTTATTGACCCAACCGGAACGCGGTCAGGTCGCCTTTCGTGTTCTGCATCAGCAGGATCCCGTCCGCGACCACCGGCTGCGCCACCAGCGGCTTGCGGCCGACCCGCTCGCGCGCGGCGAACTCGCCGTTGTCGAGCCGGAGCCAGTGCAGATAGCCCTTGTAGTCGCCGACCACGGCGTAATCGCCCTGGATCGCCACGCCGGTCAGCGACCGGCGCGCCAGCCCCGGCTGCGACCACATCGCCGATCCGGAGGCCTTGTCCAGCGCCCACACGGTGCCGGCGTTGTCGGCCACCACCACGTTGCCGGAACTGACGCCGACACCGCCAGCGCCGCCATGATCGCGGTTCCACAGCGGGCGGCCGCTCGGGCCTTCCAGCGCCACGGTCTCGTTCTTGAAGCTGGTCGCATACAGCGTGGTGCCGTCGAGCACCGGAGCGCCGTCGACGTCGGCCATGCGCTCCAGCTCGGTGCGGCCTTCCGGCACGCCGATGGTCTGCTCCCACAGCACGCGACCGTCCTGCATCGCCAGCGCGGCCAGCGTGCCGTCGTCGTTGCCGATGAACAGCACGCCCGGACCCGCCACCACCGGCGCATTGCCGCGCACGGTCAGGCTCGGCAGTTCCTGCGCATTGAACCAGCGCTGCTGCCCGGTCGCCGCATCGAAGGCGGTGGTGCGGCCGTCGTTGCTGCGCACGAACACCATGTTCTGCGCGATCACCGGCGCAGCGATCACTTCGTTGGGCACCTTGGCGCGCCACTTCTCGGTGCCGTTGGCGGCATCGAGCGCGATCACGGCGCCGTCCAGCGCACCGACGACCACCAGGCCGTCGCCCACGCCCGGGCCACCGGCAAAGCGCGGCAGCGGACGCTTCTTCTCGAGCCGCTTGCGCTCCTTGGCCTGCTGCTTCTCGTTGCGCAGGCGCTGCTTGTAGGCGGCGCGCTCGTCCTTGGACAGGTTCTTGCCGGACTCGCTCTCGACCTGGCTCTTCGGCTGGTCCTCGGCCTGCGACAGCTGCTGCTTGCGCGCCTGCTTGGCGTCGTACTCCCAAATGGTCTTGCCGGTCTGCAGATCCAGCGCGTACACCGTGCCGGAGGTCGCGGCCGCATACACCTTGCCGTCGGCGACTACCGGGCGCTGGCGCACGCCGATCTGGCGCTCACCCTTGCCGGCGTCGGTGGACCACAGCTTCACCACCTTCACCGACGGGGTGAACTTCACCAGTTCGGCCGGCTCGGCGGCTTTCTTGGCGGCCGCATCCTTGCCGGCGAACCAGCCCTTGACGGTGGTGCAGCCCGACAAGGCCAGCCCCAGCAGGGCCACGGTGGCGACACGCTTGAACATGACTACCTTCATCAGATCGGCTCCGCGGCATTCGGCACGCTGCCGCCCGCATCCATCAATTTCGTTTCGACCACGCGCCGCTGCGGCGAGGCCACGTCCAGGCTGGTCAGCGCCTTGGCGTACGCACCGCGCGCCGCCTCGCGCTTGCCCTGCGCGATCAGCGCATCGCCGCGAATCTCCAGACCCTGCGAATCGGTGGCCGAGGCCACCAGCGCCAGCGCGTCCTGCGGCTTGCCGACGGAAATCAGCAACCGCGCCACGCGATGGTCGACCAGCACCTTCATTTCGCCGTCCGCCTTGAGCGCGCGCAGCGTGGTCAACGCGGCATCGGACTTGCCGGCATCGACCTGCGCCTTGGCCAGGCGCAGCGCCGCCAGTTCGGCGTAGATGTTGGTCGAGCCCTGCTGCAGTTCGGCCATGTCCTTGGCCGCCTTGTCCAGCTGATTGGCCTGGATGCTCTTGAGCACCGCTTCGTAGCGGGCGTTGGCCTGGGCCAGATCGTTGGACCGTTGCTTGGTCCACCACTGCCAGCCGATGATCGCGCCAAGGCCCAGGACGATGCCGCCGATCAGGCCGGCGCCGTTCTTCCTGAGCCAAGTGCGGACGCGTTCGCTTTGTTCGTGCTCGTCGAGCAAGTCGTCAATCGCCATGCGTACTCTCGCCCCGCCGCTGCGACGGGACATGAAATGTTGAAAATGAGGAACCGCGCCGCCGTCACTCGGAGGCGGGCACCACGGAACCGTCAGAGGATACCGCAAAGCGCGCCACGTTCGCGCGCCTGAACGGGGTCAGATCCACGGTACTCCCGGATTGCTGAACCTGGACCGCGGAGGCATTGCCCAGCACCACACGCCCGACCTGCCCCGGCGCATACGTGCGGGTCTCGCCGGCCTTCAGCAGTGCCTTCTCCACCGGCGTGCCGTCGGGCGCGAGGATCTGCACCCAGCTGTCGCCCTGGAACGACAGGCTCAGACTGTTCTTCTCCGGCTCTGCCGCCGGACGCGGCATCGGCGTCAGCGAAGCGATGTACGGCGCCGCGGCGCTTGGCGCCGGACGCGTGGCCGCCGGCGTGGTCGGCACCGGCGCAGCAGCACCGTTGGCCGGCGTCGCCGTCGCGGCAGCGGTCGTACCCGGCGTGCCCGGCACCACATCCAGCGAGGCGGTGCTGGGGCCGTTGTCGTCGGCGAAATGGCTACGGGTGGCGTACCACACCGGCACCGCCAGTCCGGCGGTGATCACCACGTAGACCATGCGCCGCGTGGCGCTTTCGAGCATGCGCCGCAGCGGCGGCGTATGCGTGTGGCTGATCAATTCGACCGGCTGCACCGGCGCGATCTGCGCGGTCTGCAGCAACGGCTCCAGGTCGACGCCGAGCAGGCGCGCGTAGCTGCGCAGCTGCCCGCGGACAAAGACCGGCGCGCCAAGGCGCTGCCACTGCTCCGACTCGAGTGCCTGCACCACATGCACCGGCATGCGCAGTCGGCTGCCGACGTCGTCGATGCTCAGGCCGGCCGCTTCGCGCGCTTCGCGGAGCTGTTGCCCGCAGCCTTTGGCGCCATCGAAAGCGTTCGGATTGGAATCACTGATCACAATGCACTAGCCCCGGGTGTCGTGGTCGCGGCGTCAGGAAACTCCTTGCGCAACCGCTGTTGGTAACGGCCGGCGGCAGCCTTGTCGCCCAGCCTTTGCTCAATCTGAATAGCAAGTTGTAACACGGAAGCGGTGGCAGGCGCAGCCGCCAGACGCCGCTCGGAGAAGGCCCGCGCCTCGAAAAAGCGCCCTTGCGCGACCTCGTTGCGGGCCATCGCCTCGAGTGCGTACGCATTGTCCGGATCCAGCTCCAGCGCCTTGCGCAGGTCGCGCTCGCCACGCTCGCGCTGGCCGACCTGCAGTGCGCAGCCGCCAGCGTTGGCCAGCGCCGAGGCTGGCGTGGCGTAGTCCTGCAGCGCGAGCGCGCGGTCGAACCAGGCCAGCGACTCCGCCGGCGAGCCGTTCGCGCACAGCCAGGCGCCGTAGTTGTTCAAGGTCGCGCCGTTGCTCGGCGCCAGCTCGGCGGCCTTGCGGTAGTACCCGCCGGCAGTCGCGGCATCGCCCTTGCGATCGGCGACCACCGCCAGCACGGTCAGTGCGTCGACCGAGTCGGCGTCCACTGTCAGCGCCTTGCGCGCATGCGTCTGCGCTGCGTCCAGGTCGTTGGAGGCGAGCCCGTTGGCGGCCAGGCCCAGTTGTTCCTGCAAGGCCACGCGCGACTTCACCGCGCGGCTGTCGCGGAAGGAATAATGCGGCTGCACCTGTTCGGCGGTGCGCACGGTGCCGGTCTTGGCAGCGATCCAGTTGCAGCCCGGCAAGGCCAGCACTGCGATCGCCACCACCGCGATGGAACGCCCTTGGCTACGCCGCCGCATCCCGATCCGCCCGCGTCTGCAATTCGCGCTTGAACTCGGCCTGCCGGCGGGTACGGTCCATGACCTGCCCCTTGAGCTGCCCGCAGGCCGCATCGATGTCGTCGCCGCGCGTGCGCCGCACCATGGTCAGCACCTGTGCGTCCAGCAGGATCTTCTGGAACGCACGGATCTCGGTCTCGCCGGAGCGCTCGTAGCGCGTGCCCGGGAACGGATTGAACGGGATCAGGTTGACCTTGCCGGCGTTCGACGCCTGCACCGCATTGTCGAACTGGCGCATCAGCCGCGCCAGTTGCCGCGCATGCTCGGGCTGGTCGTTGATCCCCTTCATCAGGGTGTATTCGAACGTCACCGACTCGCGGCGCTTGTTGGCGCGCAGATAGCGCGCACAGGCGTCCATCAGTTCGGCGATCGGGTACTTCTTGTTGAGCGGAACCAGGGTCTCGCGCAGCGCGTCGTTGGGCGCATGCAGCGACACCGCCAGCGACACGTCGCTCTCGCTGGACAGGCGGTCGATCTGCGGCACCAGACCCGAGGTGGACAGGGTCACGCGCTTGTTGGCCAGGCCGTAGCCCAGGTCGTCGCGCATCACGCTCATGGCGCGCACGACGTTGTCGAAATTCATCAGCGGCTCGCCCATGCCCATCATCACCACATTGGTGAGGCGGCGCATCTGGTGCGGCACGTTGCCCAGATGCCGCGCCGCCACCCACACCTGGCCGATGATCTCGGCGGTGGAGAGGTTGCGGTTGAAGCCCTGGGTGGCGGTGGAGCAGAAGGTGCAGTTGAGGCCGCAACCGACCTGCGAGGACACGCACAGCGTGCCGCGGGTCTTGTCGGGGATGTAGACGGTTTCGATCGCGTTCTTGCCGTCCACGCCCATCGCCAGCAGCCACTTGTGGGTGCCGTCGGCGGAAGGCTTGTCGAACACGATGTTGGGGACGACGACCTCGGCATGCTGCTGCAGCTTGGCGCGCAGCGCCTTGCCGAGGTCGGTCATCTGGTCGAAGTCGGTGACGTAGCGGTGGTGGATCCACTTCATCACCTGGTGGGCGCGGTAACGCGCTTCGCCGAGGGTCTCGGCGAAGAAGCGCTCCAGCCCCTCGCGATCGAGGTCGAGCAGATTCTGCTTGGCCGCCGCGCCGGTCCGCACGGGATCGGCGATGGCCAAGGGAGGATGGACGACCTCGTTCACGACGACCTCGCTTAGCGCGAAACCACTTCGGTGGCGGCGAAGAAATACGCCACTTCGTTGGCGGCGTTCTCGACCGAATCCGAGCCGTGCGCGGCGTTGGCGTCGATCGAATCGGCGAAGTCGGCGCGAATGGTGCCCGGCGCGGCGTCCTTCGGGTTGGTGGCGCCCAGCAGGTCGCGGTGCGCGGCCACGGCGTTCTCGCCTTCCAGCGCCTGGATCATCACCGGGCCGGAGATCATGAACTCGACCAGCGCGTTGAAGAACGGACGCTCGCGGTGCACGGCGTAGAAGCCCTCGGCCTCGCGGCGCGACAGCTGCTTGTACTTGGCGGCCACGACCTTCAGGCCGGCCTTCTCGAAGCGCGAGTAGATTTCGCCGATGACGTTCTTGGCGACGGCATCGGGCTTGATGATGGACAGGGTGCGCTCCAGCGCCATGGGAAGTTCTCCGTTGGGCGGGCCACTGAAGGCCCGAGGTTAACATGAAAAAAACCCGCGTCAAAACGCGGGCTTAGCCAGAATTGCGATGGACAATTCTATCCAATCGGCGCCGGCTTTGCACGGCCGGCCCTGAATCGTGCTGCAAAGCAGCATGACGCCCTCCCCGCTCAGGCCTAGACTCAAACAATCGTTTGATTGATTCTGGCGGCCGCATGGCAAAGCAAGCGCACTTCTCGACCAAGGACCGCATCCTCAGTGCGGCCGAGGAACTGTTCGCGCAACACGGCTTTTCCGGCACCTCGCTGCGCCAGGTCACCAGCCAGGCCGACGTCAACATCGCCGCGGTGAACTACCACTTCGGGTCCAAGGAAAACCTGGTCAACGAGGTGTTCCGGCGGCGCATGGACGAAATGACCGCCGCGCGCATGGCGCAGCTGGAAACCGCGCAGCGGCAGCATCCCGGCCAGCTCGGCCCGGTGCTGGCGGCCTTCGTCGAGCCGGCCCTGGCGATGGCCCAGGAGCGGCAGAGCGGCGGCGCCTTCGTGCGCGTGATCGCCCGCGCCTATGCCGAGAACAACGACAGCCTGCGCCAGTTCCTGTCCGACCACTACGGCCATGTGCTGCGCGAGTTCGGCAAGGCCATCGCCGCCTGCGTGCCCGGGCTGAGCAAGCAGGAACTGTACTGGCGCCTGGACTTCCTGGCCGGCGCCCTGACCTACGCCATGGCCGACTTCGGCCTGATCAAGCGCCCCGCCGGCGTCAGCGAGGGCGCGCACCGTGCCCACGCCGCCCGCGAACTCATCCGTTTCGCCGAAGCCGGCTTCCTCGCCCATTCGGTTCCCTGATCCCGCAAACGTTGACCCACAGAGGCTGATCGCTATGTCCAATCCCCTGCTCGTCCGCCGTGCCGCCGTCCTGGGCGCGGGCGTGATGGGTGCGCAGATCGCTGCGCACCTGACCAACGCCGGCGTCGACACCGTGCTGTTCGACCTCCCCGCCAAGGAAGGCCCCGCCGATGGCGTGGTGCTCAAGGCGATCGCCAACCTGACCAAGCTCAGCCCGGCGCCGCTGGCCAGCACCGCGCTGGCCGAGGCCATCACCCCGGCCAACTACGACTCCGGCCTGGAGCAGCTGCGCGGCTGCGACCTGATCATCGAAGCCATCGCCGAGCGCATGGACTGGAAACAGGACCTGTACAAGAAGATCGCGCCGTTCGTGGCCGACCATGCGGTGCTGGCCTCCAACACCTCCGGCCTGGGCATCAACGCCCTGTCCGACGTGCTGCCGGAACAGCTGCGCCACCGCTTCTGCGGCGTGCACTTCTTCAACCCGCCGCGCTACATGCACCTGGCCGAGCTGATCCCGGCCAAGCACACCGAGCCGGCGGTGCTGGAAGGCCTGGAAAGCTTCCTGGTCACCACCCTGGGCAAGGGCGTGGTCTACGCCAAGGACACGCCCAACTTCATCGGCAACCGCATCGGCGTGTTCTCGATCCTGTCCACCATCCACCACACCGAGCAGTTCGGCCTGGGCTTCGACGAGGTCGACGGCCTCACCGGCCCGCTGGTCGGCCGTCCCAAGTCGGCGACCTACCGCACCTCGGACGTGGTCGGCCTGGACACCATGGCGCACGTCATCAAGACCATGGGCGACACCCTGCCGAACGATCCCTGGCATGCCTTCTTCAAGGCGCCGAAGTGGCTGGAGGCGCTGATCGGCAAGGGCGCGCTGGGCCAGAAGACCGGCGCCGGCATCTTCCGCAAGGTCGGCAAGGACATCGTGGTGCTGGACCTGCAGAAGCAGGACTACCGCCCGGCCGACCGCGCCGCCGCGCCGGAAGTCGTCGAGATCCTGAAGATCAAGAACCCGGCCGAGAAGTTCGCCAAGCTGCGCGAGAGCCAGCATCCGCAGGCGCAGTTCCTGTGGGCGACCTTCCGCGACCTGTTCCACTACAGCGCCTACCACCTGGCCGACATCGCCGAGACCGCGCGCGACGTGGACCTGGCGATCCGCTGGGGCTACGGCTGGGCGCTGGGTCCGTTCGAGACCTGGCAGGCCGCCGGCTGGAAGCAGGTCGCGCAGTGGATCGCCGACGACATCGCCGCCGGCAAGAGCATGAGCAGCGCGCCGCTGCCGAACTGGGTATTCGACGGCCGCGACGGCGTGCACGCCGCCGAAGGCTCGTACAGCCCGGCGCGCGACGCCAAGCTGCCGCGCTCGGCGCTGCCGGTGTACAAGCGCCAGCGCTTCCCCGATCCGCTGCTGGGCGAGAAGTTCGCGCAGGGCGAGACCGTGTTCGAGAACGACGGCCTGCGCATGTGGCACGACGGCGACGACATCGCCGTGGTCAGCTTCAAGACCAAGATGAACACCGTCTCCGACCAGGTGCTGGACGGCCTGCAGGAAGCGGTGGGCCGCGCCGAGAAGGACTTCAAGGGCCTGGTGCTGTGGCAGCACAAGGAACCCTTCTCCGCCGGCGCCGACCTGGCCGGCGCGCTGGGCCTGCTGCAGGCCGGCAAGGTCGATGCGTTCGAGGCGATGGTTGCCAACTTCCAGGCCACCAGCCAGCGCATCAAGTACTCGCTGGTGCCGGTGGTCGCGGCGGTGCGCGGGCTGGCGCTGGGCGGCGGTTGCGAGTTCCAGATGCACAGCGCCAAGAGCGTGGCCGCGCTGGAGAGCTACATCGGCCTGGTCGAGGCCGGCGTGGGCCTGCTGCCGGCCGGTGGCGGCCTCAAGGAGATCGCGGTGCGCGCGGCGCAGGCGGCGGGTCCGGGCGGCGACGTGTTCGCCGAGCTGAAGAAGACCTTCGAGACCGTGGCCATGGCCAAGGTTTCCACCTCGGCGGTCAACGCCAAGGAACTGGGCCTGCTGCGCGGCACCGACAAGGTGGTGTTCAACAGCTATGAATCGCTGTACATCGCCAAGGCCGAGGCGCGCGCCCTGGCCGAGGGCGGCTATCGCCCGCCGCTGCCGGCGCGACGCATCCAGGTCGCCGGCGACGTCGGCATCGCCACCTTCAAGATGCTGCTGATCAACATGCTGGAAGGCCGCTTCATCAGCGAATACGACTACGAGATCGCCACCCGCATCGCCACCGTGCTGTGCGGCGGCGAGGTCGACCGCGGCGCGCTGGTGGACGAGGAATGGCTGCTCAAGCTCGAGCGCAAGCACTTCGTCGAACTGGCCCAGCAGGAAAAGACCCAGGCGCGCATCGGGCACATGCTCAAGACGGGCAAGCCGCTTAGGAACTGAGAATCGGGAATGGGGAATCGGGAATGGAAACGCATTCCCGGCTCCTCCTTCTACCCCTAATTTTCTGCCGGAAATAGGACTGCTGCAGATCGCGCGAATCGCTTCACGATTCCCGACTCCCCATTCCCCATTCCCGGCTTTCGGAGAAAGCCATGAGCAAACAGATCCAGGAAGCCTACATCGTCGCCGCCACCCGTACCCCGGTCGGCAAGGCGCCCAAGGGCATGTTCCGCAACACCCGTCCCGACGACATGCTGGCGCACGTGCTGCGCGCGGTGGTGGCGCAGGCGCCGGGCATCGACACCTCGCGCATCGACGACGCGATCATCGGCTGCGCGATGCCCGAGGGCGAGCAAGGCATGAACGTGGCGCGCATCGGCGTGCTGCTGGCCGGCCTGCCGAACTCGGTGGCCGGGCAGACCATCAACCGCTTCTGCTCCTCGGGCATCCAGGCGGTGGCGCTGGCCGCCGACCAGATCCGGCTGGGCAACGCCGACCTGATGCTGGCCGGCGGCACCGAATCGATGTCGATGGTGCCGATGATGGGCAACAAGGTCGCGCTGTCGCCGAGCGTGTTCGCCGACGACCACGTGGCCATCGCCTACGGCATGGGCATCACCGCCGAGAAGGTGGCCGAGGAATGGAAGGTGTCGCGCGAGGACCAGGATGCCTTCGCCCTCGCCTCGCACCAGAAGGCCATCGCCGCGATCGCCGCCGGCGAGTTCCGCGACGAGATCAGCCCCTACGAGATCCTCTCGCACCAGCCCGACCTGGCCGGCAACGTCATCGCCCTGCGCAAGAAGCTGGTCGATACGGACGAAGGTCCGCGTCCGGACAGCTCGATCGAAGGCCTGGCCAAGCTGCGCCCGGTGTTCCGCAATGGCCAGTTCGGCGGCAGCGTCACCGCCGGCAACTCCTCGCAGATGAGCGACGGCGCCGGTGCGGTGCTGCTGGCCTCCGAGCAGGCGATCAAGGACTACGGGCTGACCCCGCTGGCTCGCTTCGTCAGCTTCTCGGTCGCCGGCGTGCGTCCGGAAGTGATGGGCATCGGCCCGATCGAGGCGATTCCGAAGGCGCTCAAGCAGGCCGGGCTGAGCAAGGACCAACTGGACTGGATCGAGCTCAACGAAGCCTTCGCCGCGCAGTCGCTGGCGGTGATCCGCGACAGCGGCCTGGATCCGTCCAAGGTCAATCCGCTGGGCGGCGCCATTGCCCTGGGCCATCCGCTCGGCGCCACCGGCGCGATCCGCACCGCGACCCTGGTGCACGGCCTGCGTCGCCGCAAGCAGAAGTACGGCATGGTCACCATGTGCATCGGCACCGGCATGGGCGCGGCGGGCATCATCGAGGCGCTGTAAGCGCGCGGCGCCCTCTCCTCATCCGGCCATGCGGGCCACCCGACGGGAGAGGGGAGCAGTACACAGCCCCTCTCCCACCGGGAGAGGGGTTGGGGTGAGGGTCCGGCGCGAAGCGACTCGCGATGCAAGGCAGCGCTGGGTTTCGTTGTACGTAGCGGCACCCGTACCCTCATCCGCCCCTTCGGGGCACCTTCTCCCGGTGGGAGAAGGAAGGAGAGATCTCGATGGCTGAAGCAGCCTCGCGCACGCTCAAGCCCCTCTCCCTCCGGGAGAGGGGTTGGGGTGAGGGTCCGGCACCAAGCGCGTGTTGTACAGACCAGCGCACAAACGGAAAAGGCAGCCTCGCGGCTGCCTTTTCCGTTTGTCATCCGATTCGGCTTCTCCGGATCGAATCAGCCGCCAGACGCTCCTGGATCGGCACTCAGCCAGCGCACCGCTCTGCAGCGGCGCGCAGCGCACCAGGCTCATTCCTCCGCGAGCATCTGCGTGAGCTTCGCACGCGCCGGCTTGGCCAGCTTCTTGTTCTCCAGCGCAAACCGGATGGTCGCCTCGACCAGGCCCAGGTGGGTCCCGCAGTCGAAACGGGTGCCCTCGAAACGGTAGGCGTCCACTTCCTCGCTCTTCAGCAGCGCGGCGATGGCGTCGGTCAGCTGGATCTCGCCGCCCGCACCGGTGCCGGTGCTTTCCAGCAGTTCGAAGATCTTCGAGCTGAGCACGTAGCGCCCGACCACCGCCAGATCGCTCGGCGCGTCTTCCGGCTTGGGCTTCTCGACGATCTGCGCGATGCGGCCCTTGCGGCCGTCGAAGGCCTCGGTGGCCACGATGCCGTAGCTGGCGGTGTTCTCGTGCGGCACGTCTTCCACCGCGATCACGCTGGCGCCGCTGCGTTCGTTGAGATCGGCCATCTGCTTCAGCGCGCCGTCGCCACGGTTCCAGATCAGGTCGTCCGGCAGCAGCACCGCGAACGGCTCGTCGCCGATGACCGACTTGGCGCACAGCACGGCGTGGCCCAGGCCCAGCGCTTCGGCCTGGGTCACGAAGACCGCGCGCACGCCGTCCGGCAGCACGTGGCGGATCATTTCCAGCTGCTCGTGCTTGCCGGCACGCTCCAGCTTCTGCTCCAGTTCGTAGGCCTTGTCGAAATAATCCGCGACCGCGTGCTTGTAGCGGTTGGTGACGAAGATCAGGGTGTCGCACCCGGCTTCGATCGCCTCGTCCACGGCGTACTGGATCAGCGGCCGATCGATGATCGGCAGCATTTCCTTGGGAACCGTCTTGGTGGCGGGAAGGAAGCGGGTACCCAAACCTGCCACCGGGAATACTGCCTTGCGGATTCTCTTGCTCATCAGAGCCTTCTGGCCTCGCGTGCGGGGAATGGAACGATGGTAGCGGAGCCGTCGTGACCGTCTTGCTGACGCAAGGGCGCGAACTCCGGCATGGTCATGCGCAACACCTTCTCGATGGTGTCGCTGTCGTAATCGGCCACGGCGGTGCGCAGTTGCTGCACGCCGCGCAGCACATCCTCGCGCGAGAAGCTGCGCACGCCGGCCTCGAGGATCTTCGGGTGCGAGGTGGGCCGGTAGTTCTCGTCGGCGTAGAACAGCGTCTCGTGCAGCTTCTCGCCCGGACGCAGGCCGGTATAGACGATGGCGATGTCACGCCCGGGCTGCTTGCCCGCCAGGCGGATCATCTGCTCGGCAAGCAGGCGGATCGGCACCGGCTCGCCCATGTCCAGCGTATAGATGGCGCCATGCGACGCCGAGGCCGCCGCCTGCACGATCAGCTGGCTGGCTTCGGGAATGGTCATGAAGTAGCGCGTCACCTGCGGATCGGTGACCGTCACCGGGCCGCCCTGGCGGATCTGCTCGCGGAACAGCGGCACCACGCTGCCGGCCGAGTCCAGCACGTTGCCGAAGCGCACGGTGACGAAGCGCGTGCTCACCGCCTGGTCGTCCAGCGACTGGCACACCATTTCGGCGTAGCGCTTGGACGCACCTAGCAGATTGACCGGATTGACCGCCTTGTCGGTGGAAATGAACACGAAGGTCGAGACCTTGGCCGCGACACAGGCGCGCGCCACGTTCTCGGTGGCCAGCACGTTGTTGCGCACCGCCTCGCGGCACTGCCGCTCCAGCAGCGGCACCTGCTTGTAGGCGGCGGCATGGAACACCGCGTCCGGCTCGGCCACCTGCATGGCGTGGCGGATCACCGCCGGATCGCCGCAATCGCCGAGCACGCAGTCGATCTCCAGATCGGGGAACGTGCGGTGCAGGTCGGCATGGATGGTGATCAGCGCCAGCTCGTTGATCTCCAGCAGCACGATCTTGCGCGCGCCGTGACGCGCGCACTGACGGCACAGTTCCGAGCCGATCGAGCCGCCGGCGCCGGTGACCAGCACGGTCCGCCCGGACAACCAACCCTTGATCAGCTTCCAGTCCGGGGTCACCGGCTTGCGCCCGAGCAGGTCCTCGATCGCGACCTCCTTGAGCTCGCCCGGCAGATAATGGCCTTCGAGCACGTCGAGCAGGCGCGGAACGGTGCGGAACGGCAGGCCGGTGCTTTCGCAGATCGCCACCACACGCTGCATGCCGGCCGCGTCCAACGACGGGATCGCGATCACCAGCAGCTTGGCGGCGGTTTCCTTGGCGATCGCGCCGGCTTCGTCGATGCGGCCGAGGATCGGCAGGCCCTGCAGCTTGGCGCCGTGCAGGTGACCGGCATCGTCGACGAAGCCGACCGGATGATAGGCGCCGGAACGGCGCAGGTCGCGCACCAGCGCCTCGGCCGCGCGGCCTGCGCCGACGATCAACACCCGCCGCGCGGTATCGTCCGAGTGCGCGATCTGATAATCCTTCCAGGCGCGGTACAGCAGGCGCGGTGCGCCCAGCAGCGCCGACAGCGCGAACGGATACACCATCAGCACCGACAGCGGGATCGCGTCGAAGCGGCTGTAGGCCAGCCCCAGCACGATCGCCACCAAGCCATAGAAGCTGGCCTTGAAGATATTGAGCAGGTCCGGGACGCTGGCAAAGCGCCACAGGCCGCGGTACAGGCCGACCTTCCAGAACACCAGCCCCTGCGCCACCAGCACGATGGCGGTGTTGAGGTTCCACAATGGCAGCGGGTGCTCGCCGGGGAGCATGGTGTAACGCGCCGCGTGCAGCAGTTGCCAACAGACCCAGACGATGGCCAGATCGTGGACAACCACGGAGGCCTTCGGAAACAGCTCGGTGACTCGGTCGCGCGTGGAAAGCATCAGTGATCCGTGAGAGTTCGGCGCATCCGGTTGCGCAAGGCCAGCCAAAGCACACCTGCCGAACAGAACCAGGCGATCGTCAGACCGGCCTGCGTGCCCGCATCCAGGGGCCTGCCCAGCCGCGCAATTGTAATCGCGACAATGCTGAACAGACCGTAGGCGAGCGTGACGACAGTATGGCTACTGCCGGTGTGTACCCAACGCTGGTAAAAATGTTGCGCGTGCGGTTGCCACCAGCGTTCGCCGGCGAGCATGCGCGAGACGAGCGTGAAGCCTGCGTCGATGGCAAAGGCCGACAGCGGCAATGCCGGCAGCCAGGGCGCCTGGCTGCCGGCGACGATACACCAGGCGAACAGCGCGGCGATCAGGTAGCCAAGCGCGCCACTGCCGACATCGCCGAGGAAAATGCGCGCCCGGGGGTAGTTGAACGGCAAAAATCCCGCGCAGGCCACCAGCAGCACCCAGCACGGCCAGCGCAGCGGCGCCGGCAGCAGGCAGGCGAATCCCAGGGCGGCGAGCATCGCCTGGCTGCTGGCCAGACCATTGATGCCGTCCATGAAATTCCAGATATTGATTAGCGAAACCGTCGCCAACCACACCAGCGTGACGATCCACAGCGGCTGGCTCGCCTTGTAGACAAGTGCAGCCAGCAGGGTCGCGGCGATCGCATGCA
>NZ_AQOI01000748.1:0-14544 GCF_000364665.1 Xanthomonas sp. SHU 199 | reverse complement strand
TGCATGCACCAGCAATCGCAGCGCCGCCGATAGCGACCGGTGGTCGTCCCACCAGCCCACGCCTGCGACCAGCACCAGGCCGGCGGCGACGGTGGCGATGCCCGCGCCGTGCTGCGGCCATTGCAGGGCCGCCCAGCCGCAGGCCAGCAGCACCGCCGCCACGATCGCCACGCCGCCGCCGCGTGGCGTCGCCACGGTGTGGCTGCGCCGCTCGCCGGGCGCGTCCATCAACTTGCGTTTGAGTGCGTACTGGCGCGACAGCCAGGTGCCAGCCGCGCTGAACACCCCAAGCGCCAAGAGCAGCGCGGCTCCTGCGATGGGCACTACACCACCGCGTAGTTGAGCAACGGCTTAACCGTGCCCCACTCCTTGCAGCTGGGGCATTGCCAGTGGTGGGTGCGCGCGCCGAAGCCGCAGCGGGTGCAGCGATAGCTGGGATTGCGCACCAGCAGCTGGTCGGTGATGTGCTTGAGATCCTGCAGGGTCGCGGTGGAATCGGCGCCCTCGGCCAGGGTCAGGTCGATCAGCGCGGACTCGCCGCGCACCGACGGCCGGTCCTTGAGCTGCCGGCCCAGGTAGGAACGCGCGGCGGAAATGCCTTCCTGCGACTCCATCAGGCGGGTCAGCGCCAGCACCGGAGCGATGCCGCGGTAGTGCTCGGTCATCTCCGACAGGAACGCGCGCGCGCCGCTGAGATCGTTGCCGCGGCGGTAGCACTCCATCAGCGCCGGCATGATCTCCGGCAGGTAGTCCGGGTCGTGGCGCGCGGCGCGCTCGAAGGCGCGGATGGCGGCCTCGTCGTTGCCGTCGTCGACATCGATGCGCCCTTCCAGGATGCCGGCACGCACCGACTTGGCATCGGCCTGGTAGGCGCGCGCGATCGCCTCCCGCGCCAGATCGTTCTTGCCGGAGGCGCGGTAGCGGTCGGCCAGCTCGCATTCGAACTGGGCGATCAGCTTGCCCATCGGCTCGCCGGTCACCTCTTCGTAGCGGGTGGCGTTGTCGATGGCCTTTTCCCAGTCGCGTTCGGCCTGGTAGATGCCGATCAGGTGCTTGAGCGCCTGCGGCGCACGCTGGTCGATCTGCGCCAGCTCGGTGAACACGGTTTCGGCGCGGTCCAGCAGCCCCGACTTCATGTAGTCCTCGCCCAGCGCCAGCAAGGCCTGCACGCGTTGCGCGTCGCTCAGGTCGCCGCGCTGGACCAGGCCCTGGTGCAGGCGGATGGCGCGGTCGACCTCACCGCGGCGACGGAACAGGTGTCCCAGCGCGACCTGGGTCTCGAAGGTTTCCTTGTCCAGTTCGGCGATGTGCAGGAACAGCTCGATCGCCTTGTCCGGCTGCTCGTTGAGCAGGTAGTTGAGGCCGCGGAAATAGGTGCTGGACAGCCGGCTGACCTGGGTATCGCCATGGCGCTGGCCGCCACGGCGGCCGATCACCCAGCCGCTCAATGCCGCCAGCGGCAGGAACAGGAAGAACCAGAACCACTCGGTCAGAAAGTCCATCGAAGATCAGCGTCCGTCCAAGGGCTGGTGGGCATGGGGGGAGACCGGCGCGACGGCCGGGGTCGCGGCGTTCGCGGTCTTGTTGGCGCGACGCAGCTTGGCATACAGGGGGATCACCAGGGCCGCCAGGACCAGCGAGGCGCCGATCAGCACGCCGGCGAACAGCGAGACGATGATGGCGATGCCGGAGGTGGTGGCGATGCTGGAGAACACGAAGTTGATCTGGATCGGCTGCGAATTGAGCGACCCGATGACCAGGCCGGCCAACAGCAACACCAGCAGGATCAGCAGTCGTGCGATCTTCATGAGCAACTCCAGCGTCGGGAGACACTAGATTAGCCGAACAGGCGTGGATTCCGGCAAGCGCCGGACGCCGGGCTCAGGGCGTGTCGGATTCGACCGGGACGACGCCGCTCACGCGCTCGCGCAGCTCCTTGCCGGGCTTGAAATGCGGCACGTGCTTGCCGGGAAGCGCGACGGACTCGCCGGTCTTGGGATTGCGTCCCAGGCGCGGCGGCCGGTAATGCAGGGAAAAGCTGCCGAAGCCGCGGATCTCGATGCGATCGCCGCCGGACAGGGCGCCGCCCATCATTTCCAACAACGACTTCACCGCCAGATCGACGTCGTCCGACTTCAGATGCGCCTGCTTGCGCGCCAGGATTTCGATCAGCTCGGATTTGGTCATTTACGGATGCGTGCAGTGGGGTCGCAACCTGGCACGGCCCGGGAACACCGGGCCGTGCCAGTAACGCTGCGTGTGGCGGATTACTCGGACTTGTTGCCGTTCAGCTGCGCACGCAGCAGCGCGCCCAGCTGGGTGGTGCCGCCCGACGCGGACTGGTATTCCTCCAGCACTTCGCGCATTTCGGCATCGTCCTTGGCCTTGATCGACAGCTGCAGGGTGCGGCCCTTGCGGTCCATGCCCACGAACTTGGCTTCGATCTTGTCGCCGACCTTCAGGTGCTGGCTGGCGTCGTCGACGCGCTCGTTGGCGATGTCGCGCGCAGCGACGTAGCCTTCGATGCCGTCGGCCAGGTCGATGGTGGCGCCCTTGGCGTCCACTTCACGCACCACGCCCTCGACCTTCGAGCCCTTCGGGTTGGCGGCCATGTACTGGCCGAACGGATCCTGCTCCAGCTGCTTGACGCCCAGGCTGATGCGCTCGCGCTCCGGGTCCACCGCCAGCACCACCGCTTCCAGCGTGTCGCCCTTCTTGAAGTTGCGCACGATGTCTTCGCCGGTGGTGTTCCAGCTGATGTCGGACAGGTGCACCAGGCCGTCGATGCCGCCGTCCAGGCCGATGAAGATGCCGAAGTCGGTGATCGACTTGATCTGGCCGGACACCTTGTCGTTCTTCTTGTGGGTGGCGGCGAAGGTTTCCCACGGATTGGCGGCGACCTGCTTCATGCCCAGCGAGATGCGGCGACGCTCTTCGTCCACGTCCAGCACCATCACTTCGACTTCGTCGCCGACCTGCACGACCTTGGACGGGTTGACGTTCTTGTTGGTCCAGTCCATCTCGGACACGTGCACCAGGCCTTCCACGCCCGGCTCGATCTCGACGAACGCGCCGTAATCGGTGACGTTGGAGACCTTGCCGAACACGCGGCTGTTGGCCGGGTAACGGCGCGCGATGTTGTCCCACGGATCCTCGCCCAGTTGCTTCAGGCCGAGGCTGACGCGGTTACGCTCGCGATCGAACTTCAGCACGCGCACGTCCAGCTCGTCGCCGACGTTGACCACTTCGGACGGATGGCGCACGCGCTTCCAGGCCATGTCGGTGATGTGCAGCAGGCCGTCGATGCCGCCCAGGTCCACGAACGCGCCGTAGTCGGTCAGGTTCTTGACCACGCCCTTCAGGATCGCGCCTTCCTGCAGCTTGTCCATCAGCTGCTCGCGCTCTTCCGAGTGCTCGCTCTCGACCACCGCACGACGCGAGACCACCACGTTGTTGCGCTTGCGGTCCAGCTTGATCAGCTTGAACTCCAGTTCCTTGCCTTCCAGGTAGGCCGGGTCGCGCACCGGGCGCACATCCACCAGCGAACCGGGCAGGAACGCGCGGACATCCTTGATGTCCACGGTGAAACCACCCTTGACCTTGCCGCTGATGCGGCCGGTGATGGTCTCGTTCTTCTCCAACGCTTCTTCCAGCTCGTCCCACACCATGGCGCGCTTGGCCTTCTCGCGCGACAGCACGGTCTCGCCGAAGCCGTTCTCGAGCGAGTCGAGCGCGACCTTGACCAGGTCGCCTTCGGCGACGTCGATTTCGCCAGCGTCGTTACGGAACTGCTCGATCGGCACGATGCCTTCGGACTTCAGGCCGGCGTTGATCACCACCACGTCGCCGCGGACTTCCACGACGGTACCGGTGACGATGGCGCCGGGCTTCAGCTTGGCCAGGTTGGCTTGGCTGGCTTCGAACAGTTCGGCAAAAGATTCGGTCATTTGAAATTACTCTAGTGGACACACGGACAGGGCGTTTTCTTCTGGAAAACAGCGACTGTCCACCTGTTAGTCGGCCCGAACAGCGGCCGGGTGTGGAATGGAAAAACCGCAGCGCGGAATTGCGCAGCGGAGCCTTTGACGCTATCGATGGAACATGGATGTTGCGGGTGTAACGAGGAACCGGTGGCGTGCATGACGCCACCAAACTGCTGCCCTGCCCTGCGTGCCGCTCAGACCGGCAGCAACTGCAGGACGCGGCCCACCACCTGGTCGATGTCCATGCCGGTGGTATCGAGGAGGACGGCATCGTCTGCCGGCCTCAGCGGGGCCACCGCGCGTTGCGCATCGCGTGCGTCGCGGGCCATGATCTCGCGCAGCAGGTCGTCGAATATAACCGAAACCCCTTTTTCCTTCAACTGCTTATGCCGGCGCTGGGCGCGCTCCTCGGCGCTGGCGGTCAGGAACACCTTGTACGGGGCGTCCGGAAAAATCACCGTCCCCATGTCGCGGCCGTCGGCGACCAGCCCCGGCGGGGTGCGGAAGGCGCGCTGGCGCTGTTTCAGCGCCGCACGCACCTCGGGGATGGCGGCGATCGCCGAGGCCACCGCACCAGTGGTCTCCAGGCGCAGCTCGTCGGTGGCATCGGCGCCGTTGATCCGCACCCGCAGGCCGCCATCGGCGACCTCGTCGAAATCCACCCGGGTGTCGAACGTGCAGCGCACCAGGGCGGCGGCGTCGGAAATGTCCAGATTGGCCCAGCTTGCCGCCACCCCGACCGCCCGGTACAGCGCCCCCGAATCCAGGTAATGCCAGCCCAGGCGGGCGGCGACGATGCGGCTGACGGTGCCTTTGCCGGCCCCGGAAGGGCCATCGATGGTCAGGACGGGAGCGGGCTCGTTCATGCGGTTCCTCGGACGGGGGGCGGCGCATTGTAGCGCCGACGCCGGCCGGGCTGGCGCAAGCAGTTGAAACCATGAAGAAAACCAGGCTACAATCGCCGGCTTACTGATCCCGCGCCATGGTTTCGGCCGTGCCGCCCTCCTTCGAATCCACAAGTTTACGCCGAGGTGTGCCATGAAAGTCCTGTCCTCCCTGAAGTCGGCGAAGGCCCGTCACCGCGACTGCAAGGTGGTCCGCCGCCGCGGCAAGGTCTTCGTGATCTGCAAGTCCAACCCCCGTTTCAAGGCGCGTCAGCGCTGATCCGACCCGGCCTGCCCTGCCGCGCCGCGCGCAGCGGTGGCCGGTCGTCGACGAAAGCCGCCTTCGGGCGGTTTTTTGTTATCGAAGTTTGCTGTAATCGGCGCTCGTCCTCTGGGGAGTACACGTGATGAAGCATCGTCTGTCCGTCCTTCCGCTGCTGGCCGTGTTGGGCCTGGCCGGCGGCGCCCAAGCCGAGACCCTCCTGGTCGACCGGGTCAAGGAAGAGCCCGCCGCGGCGCTGCCGACCCGCGGCCTGAGCATGGCCCAGGTGCAGGCGCGCTACGGCGCCCCGCAGCAGAAGCTGGAGCCGCGTGGCGGCCAGAAGCGGCAATGGCCGACCATCAACCGCTGGGTCTATCCGGCCTTCACCGTGTACTTCGAGAAACAGAAGGTGGTGGACGTGGTCGCCAACAAGGCCGACGCCAACGAGATCGGCCCGAAACCCGCGATCCGCTGACGCCGACCCTGCGCCCGGTCGCGCGTGCGCCTGGCCGAGCACCCCAGCACTGCCGCGTCGCGGTCGCCCAGCCGCGGCGCGGCGCAAAGCTCCCGCGCCCCGTCGGTGCGGGATACGAACGACACACACCCTGGCGCGATGCCGGGCACAACCTGAGTAGTGGTCGCAATGACTGATCGTCTTCGCCTTCCCGCGGAATGGGAGCCCCAGTCCGCCATCCTGATCGCCTGGCCGCATGCCGGCACCGACTGGGCAGAGCGCCTGGCCGAGGTCGAGGAAACCTACATCGCCCTGGTCGCGGCGATCGTGCGCTTCCAGCGGGTGCTGATCTGCGTGGCCGACGCCGACCTGCAGATCTACGCCGAGGCGCGCTTACGCTCGGCGCGGGTGGACATGCAGCGGGTGCGCTTCGTCGAGGCCGAGTACGACGACACCTGGCTGCGCGATTCCGGCCCGATCACCCTGGCGCGCGCCGGCGGCGGCTTCCAGCTGCTGGACTTCCGCTTCACCGGCTGGGGCGGCAAGTTCCAGGCCAGTCGTGACGACCAGTTGGTGAGCGTGCTGGCCGAGCAGGGCCTGTTCGCCGACAGCGACGTGCGCCGCATCGACTTCGCCCTGGAAGGCGGCGCCATCGACTGCGATGGCGCCGGCACCCTGCTGACCACCTGGCAGTGCCTGCACGAGCGCCACCCGCAGCGCAGCCGCGAATCGCTCAGCCACGACCTGGCCGACTGGCTGGCGCAGCAGCGCGTGCTGTGGCTGGACCACGGCTACCTGGAAGGCGACGACACCGACGCGCACATCGACACCCTCGCCCGCTTCGCCGGGACCGATGCGATCGTCTACCAGGCCTGCGACGACGCCGGCGATTCGCACTACGCCGAACTGCAGGCGATGGGCGCCGAACTGGCCGCGTTGCGTACCGCCGAGGGCGCGCCCTATCGGCTGTTCCCGCTGCCGTGGGCGCAGCCGGTCATCGATGAGGGCCGGCGCCTGGCCGCCTCCTACGCCAACTTCCTGATCGTCAACGGCGCGGTGCTGATGCCGGCCTACGGCGACGCGGCCGATGCGCAGGCGCAGGCGGTGATGGCGCAGGCCTTCCCGCAGCACGAGATCGTGCCGATCCCCTGTCGCGCGCTGATCTGGCAGAACGGCAGCCTGCACTGCATCACCATGCAGCTGCCGGCCGGACTGCTGGCGGACTGAACCGCCGCGCCTGCGCCGCACGCCGGCGCAGCACCGAGCACCCGCGCCGCCGCCACGCGTGGCGCGGGATTCATCTCCCCGGAACCTGCCGCGCGGCCATCCGCGCTACCATGCCGGTTTACCGCGAACCTTGATTCCGCAATGAGCCGAAACACTCTTTCCGTCGCGCTGATCCAGGAGCGCAACCACGGCGACGCCGCGGCGAACCTGGCAGCGATCGAATCGCGTGTGGCCGAGGCCGCCGCGCAGGGCGCGCAGCTGGTGCTGCTGCAGGAACTGCACAACGGCGCGTACTTCTGCCAGCACGAATCGGTGGACGAATTCGACCTGGCCGAGCCGATTCCCGGCCCCAGCACCGAGCGCCTGGGCGCGCTGGCCAAGCGCCATGGCGTGGTCTTGGTCGGCTCGCTGTTCGAGCGCCGCGCCGCCGGGCTGTACCACAACACCGCGGTGGTGTTCGAAAAGGACGGCAGCCTGCTGGGCAAGTACCGCAAGATGCACATCCCCGACGATCCGGGTTTCTACGAGAAGTTCTACTTCACCCCGGGCGATCTGGGCTTCACCCCGATCCAGACCTCGGTCGGCCGCCTCGGCGTACTGGTGTGCTGGGACCAGTGGTACCCGGAAGCGGCGCGGCTGATGGCCCTGGCCGGCGCCGAACTGCTGCTGTACCCGACTGCGATCGGCTGGGACCCCAGCGACGAACAGGCCGAGCAGGAACGCCAGCGCGATGCCTGGATCCTCAGCCATCGCGGCCATGCCGTGGCCAACGGCGTGCCGGTGCTCAGCTGCAACCGGGTCGGCCACGAGCCGTCGCCGCTGGGCGCGGCGGGCATCCAGTTCTGGGGCAACAGCCACGTGCTCGGCCCGCAGGGCGAGTTCATCGCCGAGGCCGGCGCCGAGCCGACCGTACTGGTCTGCGACGTGGACCTGCAGCGCAGCGAGCACGTGCGGCGGATCTGGCCGTTCCTGCGCGACCGCCGCATCGACGCCTACGGCGACCTGCTGAAGCGCTACATCGACTGAGCCGCACCGCCTTGGACGACCTGCAGCTGCGTGCGGCCGAGGCCGCCGACGTTCCCGCGATCACCGCGCTGTACGCCGACGAGGTGCGCCGCCACGTCAATACCTACGAGGATGTGGCGCCGGACCAGGCCGAGATGCTGCGGCGCATGCAGGACGTGACCGCGCGCGGCTATCCGTATCTGGTCGCATGCACCGCCGACGGACGCCTGGCCGGCTATGCCTATGCCAGCAGCTACCGGCCGCGCGCCGCGTATCGCTGGACCGTGGAGGACACCGTATACGTCGATCCCGCGCTGCACGGCCGCGGCGTCGGCGCGGCGCTGTTGCAGGCGCTGATCGCCGACTGCACGGCGCGCGGCTTCCGGCAGATGATCGCGGTGATCGGCGAGCCGGGCAATCACGCCTCGGTCCGCCTGCACCAGCGTTTCGGCTTCGTGCCGGTCGGCGTCTTCCGCGGACTCGGGCGCAAGCACGGGCGCTGGCTGGATACCTTACAGATGCAACGCCCGCTGGGCCCCGGCGCCGATGAGGCGCCCTCCGATGAGTGATGGAATGAACGCATTTTCCCAGGCCGACGGCGACGACGCGCTGTTCGACGGCCAACCATACCGCATCGTCGAACGCGACGGCATCCGCTACACCCTGCTCGGCACCGCGCACGTGTCCCTGGCCAGCGTCGCTGCCGTGGAACGGGCGATCGGCAGTGGCCGTTTCGATGCGGTGGCGGTGGAACTGGATCCGCAACGCCTGCAGGCGCTGACCGACCCGGACGCACTGACCAAGCTGGACCTGGTGCAGGTGATCCGCAAGGGCCGCGTGGCCCTGTTCGCCGCCAACCTGGCGCTGGCCGCCTACCAGCGGCGCCTGGCCGAGCAACTGGGCATCGAGCCCGGCGCCGAACTCAAGCGCGCAGTCCTGCTGGCGCGCGAACGGCAGTTGCCGGTGTACCTGATCGATCGCGAAGTCGGCCTGACCTTCAAGCGCGCCTCCAGCCGGCTCGGCTTCTTCGGCAAGCTGAAGCTGGCCAGCGGCCTGCTCGGCGGCTTGTTCGCGTCCGACGAGGTCGGCGAGGCGGAGATCGAGAAGCTCAAGCAGGGCGACATGCTCGAAGCCAGCTTCGGCGATTTCGCCAGCGAGAGCCCGGCGCTGTACGACACCATCATCGCCGAGCGCGACCGCTACATGGCCACGCGCCTGCGCGAGGAACAGGCGCAACAGCGCGCGCTGCCGCTGGCCGGCAATGCCGAACCGCTGGACGGCGCGCCGTCGACCGGCGTGCGCGACGTGCTGGCGGTGGTCGGCGCGGGCCACCTGGCCGGCCTGGCGCGGCACCTGCAGGGCGACCAGGACGACCCGGCGACGCTGCGCAAGGCGCTGGAAGAGGTGCAGACCAAGAAGAAGGTGCCGTGGATCACCCTGACCCTGACCGCGCTGGTGCTGGGCGGCGTGGCCTGGGGCTACTGGCACGGCGGCTTCGCACTGGGCACCGACCTGCTGCTGCAGTGGGTGCTGTTCACCGGCGGCCTGGCCGGGCTGGGCTGCATCCTGGCCGGCGGGCATCCGCTGAGCGTGATCGCCGGCGCCATCGCCGCGCCGCTGAAGCCGTTCCGCCCGGGCTTGCCGGCCGGGGCGTTCAGCGCCCTGGTCGAAGTGCACATGCGCAAGCCGGCCTATGGCGATTTCCTGGCGCTGCGCGACGATGCGCAGAACCTGCGCGGCTGGTACCGCAACCGCGTCTCGCGGGTGGTGCTGACCTTCCTGCTGACCAACCTGGGCAGCATGCTCGGCGTGTGGCTGGCCGGCTTCCGCATCTTCGGCAAGTTGGCGGGTTGAACCACACTGCGCTGCAGCGGTAACTGCTGCCGCGCAAGTGTCGCCTTTGTGGGAGGGGCTTCAGCCCCGACGCCTCGGCGGTACGGCGTCGGGGCTGAAGCCCCTCCCACAGGTCGTCTGAAGCCTCCGGATCAGGACACCATCTGCGCGGCGACGTCGCGACGCCCACGCGCGCGCCGCACCAGGTTGGCCACGCCGTTGCTCAGATCGTCCAGGATTGCGTAGATGGTCGGCAGGAACAGCAGGCTGACCACGGTCGAGAACGCCAGGCCGCCGGCGATGGCGCGCGCCATCGGGTAGTAGGCCGGGCCGTCGCCGAACATCTGCGTGGTGGTCAGCGAGATCGGCACCATCGCCAGGATCGCCGTGCCCATGGTCATCATGATCGGGCGAAGGCGCTCGCGCGAGCCTTCGATCAGCGCCTCGGTGCGGCCCAGCCCGCGCCGGCGCAGGTTGTTGATGTGCTCGATCATCACGATGCCGTTGTTCACCACCACGCCCATCAGCACCAGGATGCCGATGAAGGCCATGATCCCGAAGCTGGTGCCGGTGATCCAGAACAGCCAGAACACGCCGAACACCGAGAACAGCACACCGCTCATGATCGCCACCGGGAACAGCAGCGATTCGAACATCGCGGCCATGACCACGTAGATCATCACCAGCGCGATCAGCAGGTTGAACAGCATTTGCTTGCTGGCCTGGTCGTCGTCCTGGCCGTCCGCGCCGTCGAAGCTGTAGCGGTAGCCGACCGGGAAGCTGACTGCGTTGAGGGTGTCCTCGATCGCCTGCTTGGCTTCCGGCGCGGTGACCTTGGCGCCGAGGTTGGCGGTGATGGTCAGCGTGGTCTGCCGGTTGGTACGGGCGATCTGGGTCGCGGCCGCGCGCGGCTGCGTTTCGACCAGGCTCAGCAGCGGCACGCTGCGCCCGTCCTGGGTGCGCACGTTGAAGCTGTCCAGGTCTTCCGGCGAGGTCTGCTCGGCACCGGCGAAGCGCACCCACACCGGCACCTCGTTGTCGCCGTGGCGGAACTCGCGCAGCGACGCGCCGCGCAGCGCCAGGCCGACGAAGCTGGCGACCTGCTCGGCGCTGAAGCCGAACGCGGCGGCGCGCTCGCGGTCCACCCGCACCGCCAGTTCGGCGCTGCGATCGCCGCTGTCCACGCGCACGTCGCGCAGCTCCTTGCGCCGCGCCAGCACCGGCACCACGTCGTCGGCAAGCGCGCGCAGCGCCTCGGTGGAATCGCCGACGAGCTGCACCTGCACGGTCTGCCCGCCGCCGTTGCCGCCATCGCCGCCGTTGCTGTTGCCGACGTGGAAATCGACCCGCGCCGAGCGCGGCAGTTCCTTGCGGATGCGTTCCATCAGTGCCGGCAGGTCGCGGACCTGCTTCAGATCGACGGTGAGCGTGGTGCTGCTGCCCTCCTCCTCGCTGAACCAGGAATACACCTGGGTCACGTGGTACTGCGCGCGGCGCGCGTCGATGAAGCGTTCCAGCCGGGTCACTTCCTCGGCCATCTGCTCGCGCGTGTAGGCGCCCTTCCACTGGTAGCCGATGAAGACCTGCTCGCCGCCGTCGCCGCCGAACATGTCCTTCTTGGTCTGCAGCATCGGGATCACGCTCAGCGCGCTGATCAGCACGATCGCGCACACGCTCCAGCCACGGTGCGCCAGCGACCAGGCCAGCACCCGCGCGTAGCGGCGCTGCAGGCGCGGGATCAGTCCGTGCGGGGAATGCAGCAGCGCCGGGGTGCGCATGCGCGCCGACAGCATCGGGATCAGGCTCACCGCCACCAGCCACGACGCCAGCAGCGACACCGAGATGGTGATGGCGATCTGCGACATGAAGATGCTGATGTTGTTGGTCTCGCCGAACAGGTTCGGCAGGAACACGATGCAGTGGCACAGGGTGCCGGCCGACAGCGCGATGGCGACATTGCGGGTGCCGAGGATGGAAGCGCGCTGCGGCTGGTCCGGCATGCGCTCGCGCTCCTGGTAGATGCTCTCCACCACCACCACCGCGTTGTCCACCAGCATGCCCACCGCCAGCAGCAGGCCCATCATGGTCAGGATGTTGAGGGTGACCCCGGCGAAGTACATGAAGCCCAGGGTGATGGCGAAGCAGATCGGGATCGCCAGGGTCACCATCAGGGTCGACGGCCAGTGCCGCAGGAAGAAGAACAGCACCGTCACCGACAGCAGCAGGCCCACAGCGCCGGCTTCGGCCAGTTCCGCCAGCGACGAGGTCACCGCCTTGCCCTGGTTGTCGATGACCTTGATCTGCACGTCGCTCAGCGCCGGCTGCTTGCGGATCTGCTCGACCTCGGCCAGCACCGCGCGCGAGACCTCGACCAGATTCGCGCTGCGCTCCTTGAACACGTCCAGCCCCACCGCCGGGCGCCCGTCCAGGCGCCGGCCGTAGCTCATCCGGGTCGGCTTCAGCCGCACCTCGGCGATGTCGCCCAGGCGCAGGCCCTTGGCATCGATGACCAGGTCGCGCAGCTCCTGCAGGTCGCGCAGCTCGCCGACCGGCTGCACCCGCAGGCGCTGGCCGTTGTCGTCGATCTGCCCGGCCGACAGCGAGAAGTTGAGCTTGCCGAGGCGCTCGCTGAGTTGGTTGAGGCTGAGGTTGTGCGCGCTGAGCCGGTCCGGCGCGATGGCGATCTCGACCTCGTTCGGTGGCGCGCCCGACACCGACACCTTGGCCACCCCGGGAATGCGCTCCAGGCGGCGCTTGAACTCGCGGTCGAGCATGTCGTACGCGCCGGTCAGGTCGGCCGCGCCGGCCAGGCGCACTTTCAACACCGGCTGATCGCTGCTGGACCACTTGAACACGTTGTAGCGCCGCAGGTCGGCCGGCAGGTCGGCGCGGATCGCGTCGATACGCTCGCGCGCATCGGAGGCGGCGATGGCGATGTCGCGGTCCCAGTCGGAGAACTCGATGAAGATGTTGGCGCCGTCGGCGGTGGCGGTCGAGCGCATGCGCTTGATCCCGGTCATCGTCGCCAGCGCTTCCTCGGTCGGCCGCACCAGGTTGCGCTCGACCTCGTCCGGAGTGGAGCCGGTGTACGGCAGCTGCACGAACAGGAACGGCGCGGAGATGTCCGGCAAGGCCTCCAGCGGCAGGCGGAAGGCGGCGATCAGCCCGACCACCACCAGCGACACGAAGCACATGATGGTGGTGACCGGACGGCGGATGCTGAACTCGGCGACGCTCATGCCGGCGCGCCCTCGCCGTCCTGCAGGCGCTGCTCGCCGTTTTCACGTTGCCGCGCACGCCGCCCGCGTTCGGCGTAGTACGCGTCGGCGCGGCGGTCCAGGCGGTCGTAGACCACCGGGATCACCAGCAAGGTCAGCAGCGTGGACACCAGCAGCCCGCCGATCACGGTGATCGCCATCGGCGCGCGCACCTCGGCGCCCTCGCCGCTGGCGATCGCCAGCGGCAGGAAGCCGAACAGCGTGCACAGCGTGGTCATCACGATCGGCCGCAACCGCGAGCGTGCGCCTTCGATCAGCGCCGCGCGCTTGGCCACGCCCTCCTCGCGCAACTGGTTGACCTTGTCGATCAGGATGATCGCGTTCTTGGTCACCAGGCCCACCAGCAGGATCAGGCCGATGAACACCACCACCGACACCGGCTTACCGGTCAGCAGCAGCGCCAGCACCGCGCCGACCAGCGCCAGGGGGATGGTGAACAGGATGACGAACGGGTGCAGCAGCGACTCGAACTGCGAAGCCATCACCAAGTACACCAGGAATACCGCCAGGCCGAACGCGAACAGCAGCGAGCGCGCCGACTGCGCCAGTTCCTCGCCCTGCCCGCCGATGTGCATGCCGACGCCGGCGCCGAGCGGATCGCGCGCCACCATTTCGCCCACTTCGCGCACCGCCGTGCCCAGGTCGATGTCGCGCAGATTGGCCGAGACGATCGCCACGCGGATCTGGTCGGCGCGGTGGATCTCGCTGGGACCGGTGGTGGCGACCACGTCGGCGACCGCGTCCAGGGTCACCGGCCGGCTGCTGCCCGGATTGACGATCAGCCGGCGGATGCTGTCGACGCTGGCGCGGTCGCTCTGCTGCGCGCGCACCAGCACGTCGATCTTGCGGTCGCGGAAGCTGTAGCGGGTGGCGACGTCGCCGCGCACCTTCTTCACCACCACGTCGGCGATCTGCCGCGTGGTCAGCCCCAGCGCGCCGGCACGTTCCTGGTCGAAGCGGATCTGGATCTCCGGGAAGCCCTCCTCCACCGTGGATTTGACGTCGGCGAAGTGGCCGTTGCCGCGCAGCAACGCCGCCAGCTTCTGCCCGGCGTGCTGGATGGTCTGCAGGTCCTGGCCGCGCAGTTCGATCTCCAGCGGCGTGGAGAAACTGAACAGCTCCGGCCGGCTGAAACCGACCTGCACGCCCGGATGGTTGCGCATCGTCGCGCGCATGCGCTCGCTCTGCTGCGCCTCGAACTGCGCGCTGCCGCCGCCGGCCATGGCGATGGTCAGCTTGCCGATGTTCTCGCCGCTCTCGGTGGGGTTGGCGTCGAGCCGGGTGCCGCTGCCGCTGACCCCGTACAGCGCCTGCACGCCCGCGTCCTTGCCGTGCACCTCCTGCAGTTCGCGCACCAGCGCATCGGTCTGCCGCAGCGGCGTGCCGGCCGGCAGCTTCACCGTCATCTCGAAACGATCCTGCGCCAGCTGCGGGATCAGGTCGGCGCCCAGCAGCGGCGCCACCGCCAGGGTCGCGGCGAAGGCCAGCGCCGCCAGTCCCAGCACCCAGCCCGGACGCGCCAGCGCACCTGGCAGCAGCCGCAGATAGCCGCGCTCGGCCAGCGCGTACGGCGCCATCGCCAGGGCGCTGGCCTTGCGCATCACCGGCGCGACCACCA
>NZ_AQOI01000747.1:0-7801 GCF_000364665.1 Xanthomonas sp. SHU 199 | reverse complement strand
GACCCTTATTTGACACAAGCGGCTTCAGCCGCGACCGGGCTTCACCGAGAAGGCCCGGTCGCGGCTGAAGCCGCTCCTACACAGGGGATGCGCAGTGGAGTTGCTTTTGCGAATCCCAAATTCTCAATCTCCAGTTCCGGCTAGACCGCGTCGCGGCTGAAGCCGCTCCTACGGGTGGACGAAGCGCGCGCGGAGCCGCTTTTGCGAATCCCAAATCCCAAATCCCCAATCCCAGCCTCACGGCCCGTGACGCCCGATACGCTACCCTGACGCCCCTTTTTCGCGTGGCGTGGCGATGTTCCGCTGGTTCGAGTCCCTGATCGAGGTCTTCCCGAAGATCGAGACGCAGATGCCGCCACGCGGGGTGGTGCGCTTCTATCTGCATTACCTGCGTCCGCTGTGGCCGCTCCTGCTGGCCACGCTGCTGGCCGGTCTGGCGCTGGCGCTGGTGGAAGTGGCGATGTTCGACTTCCTCGGCCGCATCGTCGACATGGTCGCCGAGCAGCCGGGGCCGGACTTCTTCCAGCGCCATGCCGGCGAGCTGCTGTGGATGGCGTTCGTCGTGCTGCTGGCGCGGCCGCTGTTCGTGGCCCTGCACAACCTGCTGGTGAACCAGGCCATCGTGCCGGGCCTGAGCAACCGCGCGCGCTGGTTGATGCACAACTACGTGGTGCGGCAGAGCCTGGGCTTCTTCCAGAACGACTTCGCCGGGCGCATCGCCAACCGGGTCATGCAGACCGGCACCTCGCTGCGCGAGTCGGCGGTGCAGATGGTCGATGCGCTCTGGTACATCGTGGTCTACACCGGCAGCGCGCTGTACCTGTTTGCCCAGGCCGATCCCTGGCTGATGGCGCCGCTGCTGGTGTGGGTGCTGGCCTACGTGGCGCTGATGGTCTACTTCGTGCCGCGGATGAAGCACCGCGCCTGGATCGCCTCGGACGCGCGCTCCAAGGCGATGGGCCGCATCGTCGACGGCTACACCAACATCGCCACGCTCAAGCTGTTCTCGCATGCCGGGCGCGAGCAGGCTTACGTGCGCGAGGCGATCGACGAGCTGGCGGTCAAGCACCGCGGGCAGACCCGCATGACCACCGCGATGGACAGCGCCATCGCCATCATCAACGGCTTCCTGATCGCGGTGACCTGCGGGCTGGCGCTGTGGCTGTGGAGCCGCGGCCAGATCAGCGTGGGCGCGATCACCCTGGCTACCGGCCTGGTGATCCGCATCCACAACATGTCCGGCTGGATCATGTGGACGGTCAACGGCATCTTCGAGGACATCGGCGCGGTGCAGGACGGCATGGAGACCATCGCGCAGCCGGTGCAGGTGCAGGATCGCGCCGACGCGGTGCCGCTGCGCGTGGAGCGCGGCGAGGTCCGCTTCGAGCACATCCACTTCCACTACGGCAAGCGCGGCGGGGTCATCGCCGGGCTCGACCTGCAGGTGTGCGCGGGCGAGAAGATCGGCCTGGTCGGGCCGTCCGGCGCAGGCAAGTCGACCCTGGTCAACGTGCTGCTGCGGCTGTACGACCTGGAGCAGGGCCGCATCCTGATCGACGGCCAGGACATCGCCGGCGTCACCCAGGAGAGCCTGCGCCAGCAGATCGGCCTGGTCACCCAGGACACCTCGCTGCTGCACCGCTCGATCCGCGACAACCTGCTGTACGGCCGCCCCGACGCCAGCGAGGCGCAGCTGCGCGCGGCGGTGGCCAAGGCGCGCGCCGACGAGTTCATCGAGCAATTGCAGGACGGCGAGGGCCAGCGCGGCTACGACGCGCAGGTCGGCGAGCGCGGCGTGAAGCTGTCCGGCGGTCAGCGCCAGCGCATCGCCATCGCCCGCGTGCTGCTCAAGGACGCCCCGATCCTGATCCTGGACGAGGCCACCTCGGCGCTGGATTCGGAAGTGGAAGCGGCGATCCAGGACAGCCTGGACGAGCTGATGGCCGGCAAGACGGTGATCGCGATCGCCCACCGGCTCTCCACCATCGCGCGGATGGACCGGCTGGTGGTGATGGACCGCGGCGCCATCGTCGAGACCGGCACCCACGCCGAGCTGCTCGCCCGCGGCGGGCTGTACGCGCGGTTGTGGGCGCGCCAGACCGGTGGCTTCGTCGCGGCGGACTGAAGCGGCGCGCCATCCAGGATGGCCGGCGACGGCGCGACATCGGTGTCGCACCGCCAGGTACGCGCCACGGCATGGTCCGGGGCGGCACCTGCGCTGTGCGTGCCCGACGCGCATGGCGCCAGCCGACCGTGGTGCTTCCCCTGGGCGGCGCACCGCCAGGCGGTTCGGCGCCAACGGCCCGGCAATGCGACAATGCCCGGCTTACCGAGATTCGCCAGACCATGTCCCGATTGCAGTTCGAGCTCCACACCACCGACGGCGCCGCGCGCCGCGGCCGCCTGACCTTCCCGCGCGGAACGGTCGAGACTCCCGCGTTCATGCCGGTGGGCACCTACGGCTCGGTCAAGGGCGTGCTGCCCGAGCAGATCAAGGCGCTGGGCGCGCAGATCATCCTCGGCAACACCTTCCACCTGTACCTGCGCCCGGGCCTGGACGTGATCGGCGATCACGGCGGCCTGCACGGCTTCGCCCGCTGGGACGGGCCGATCCTGACCGATTCCGGCGGCTTCCAGGTGTTCTCGCTGGCGCACCGGCGCAAAATCAGCGAGCAGGGCGTCACCTTCGCCTCGCCGACC
The DNA here is from genome assembly GCF_000364665.1 of Xanthomonas sp. SHU 199. Classification (NCBI taxonomy): domain Bacteria; kingdom Pseudomonadati; phylum Pseudomonadota; class Gammaproteobacteria; order Lysobacterales; family Lysobacteraceae; genus Xanthomonas; species Xanthomonas sp. SHU 199. Next base: position 5,101 of record NZ_AQOI01000747.1, on the reverse strand, counting down.
GACGGCGCCAAGGTGTTCCTGGGGCCGGAGGAGAGCATGAAGATCCAGCGGGTGCTCGATTCGGACATCGTGATGATCTTCGACGAGTGCACCCCGTACCCGGCCACCGAGGACGTGGCGCGGCGTTCGATGGAGCTGAGCCTGCGCTGGGCGCAGCGCTCGCGCGACGCGCACGACGCGCTGGGCAACGACGCCGCGCTGTTCGGCATTGTCCAGGGCGGCGTGCATGCGGACCTGCGCAGCCGCTCGATCGAGGGCCTGCAGGCGATCGGCTTCGACGGCTACGCGATCGGCGGCCTGGCGGTGGGCGAACCGGAGCACGAGCGCAATGCCATGCTCGAGCACCTGCATCCACGCCTGCCGGGCGACCGCCCGCGCTACCTGATGGGCGTGGGGCGCCCGGAGGACCTGGTCGAGGGCGTGGCCCGCGGCGTGGACATGTTCGACTGCGTGATGCCGACCCGCAACGCACGCAACGGCCACTATTTCACCTCCTTCGGCACGGTGCGCATCCGCAACGCCAAGTACGAGCGCGACCTCGATCCGATCGAGCCGGGCTGCGGCTGCCATGCCTGCAGCAGCGGCTACACCCGTGCCTACCTGCGCCACCTGGACCGCTGCAACGAGATGCTGGCGCCGATGCTGGGCACCCTGCACAACCTCTGGTACTACCAGAAGCTGATGGCCGACATGCGCGCGGCGATCGCCGTGGGAACCTTTGCCCAGTTCCGGCGGTCCTTCTATGCGGCGCGCGGGGTCGAAGCCACCCCACTCCCAACGGAGCAAGGCTAAAGCCCCTCTCCCGTCGGGAGAGGGGTTGGGGTGAGGGTCCGGGCGCAGCCTCGTGTTGTTCGGGAGGGGTTGGGGTGAGGGTCCGGGCGAAGCCTCGTGCCGTTTGGGAGGGGTTGGGGTGAGGGTCCGGCCACCGCCGAACCCTGGTCCTCTCCCGGACGCAGTCGCCAGGACCCCGTACGCCAGATCGCCATCGCCCGTCGGTGCCGGCCTGCCTTCCCGCTGCGCATGGCGCCATTCCTGCGCCGCAAGGGCAGGGCAGCGGTTCCGGAGGGTGAAGGAAGATCGTGGCATAATCGGCGGCTGCTTGCTGCCGCAAGGCAAACCAGCGGTCCGTGCCCCAGGGCGTCGGGCTGCCCAAACCATAGGACGTACCCGATGAATCCGCTCGATTTCCTGATTCCCGTCGCCCAGGCGCAGACCGCTGGCGGCGCCGCCCCGGCCGGTGGTGGCCTGCAGATGTTCCTGCTGCCCATCATCCTGATCGCGGTGATGTATTTCGTGATGATCCGGCCGCAGATGAAGCGCCAGAAGGAACACAAGTCGATGCTGGACAAGCTCGGCCGCGGCGACGAGGTCATCACCTCCGGCGGCGTGGCCGGCGTGGTCACCGACATCGGCGACAATTTCATCACCATCGAAGTGGCCGACAACGTGCGCATCCGCGTGCAGAAGGGCGCCGTCGGCAATGTCCTGCCGAAGGGCACGCTGAAGTCCGCCTGATCCATTTCTCCTACTGCTAGGCGCGACGCCGGCGTGGCGTCGTGCGGGGTCCCGCAATGCTCGAGTTTCCGCGCTGGAAGTATGTCCTCATCCTGATCGTGCTGGCGTTGAGCGCGTTGTACGCGCTGCCCAACGTGTACCAGAAGGATCCGTCGGTCCAGATCACCGCCAGCCGCGGCGGCAAGATCGACGACGCCCTGCGCGAGCGGGTCCTCGCCGACCTGAAGACGGCCGGGATCACCCCGAAGCTGGTCGACAAGGAAGGCGACAGCCTGATGGTGCGCCTGCCGAACCTGCAGGCGCAGACCCGTGCCAACGACGTGCTGCGCCAGCAGGTGGGCGAGAACTACACGGTGGCGCTGAACCTGGCCTCGACCGTGCCGGACTGGCTGTCGCGCCTCGGCGGCAAGCCGATGGTGCTGGGTCTTGACCTGGTCGGCGGCGTGCACTTCGCCCTGCAGGTCGACCAGAAGGCGGCGCTGGAAAAGCGCCTGGACGCCTTTGCCGAAGACATCCGCACCACGTTGCGCGACAGCCGTCTGGCCTACCGCTCGGTCGAGCGCCGTCCCGACAACAGCATCCAGGTCAGCCTGGGCGAGGGCGTCGATGCCAGCGCCGCGCGCGCGGCCATCGCCAAGGCGCAGCCGACCCTGAGCTACGCCGTGTCCGGGCAGACCATCGCCGTGACCGTGCCCGAGGCCGAGCTGAAGCAGATCGCCGCCGGCGCCATCGAGCAGAACCTGACCACCCTGCGCAACCGCGTCAACCAGCTGGGCGTGGCCGAGCCGATCATCCAGCGCCAGGGCGACGACCGCATCGTGGTCGAGTTGCCGGGCGTGCAGGACACCGCCGAGGCCAAGCGCATGATCGGCGCCACCGCCACGCTGGAATTCCGCGGCGTGGTCGACGGCAACGCCGAGGACGCGGTGCGCAGCGGCAACATCCCGCCCGACGCCAAGGTCTACCGCCTGCGCGACAGCGGCGCCCCGGTGCTGCTGAGCAAGCGCGTGCTGGTGTCCGGCGACCAGATGGTCAACGCCACCGTCAGCACCGACCAGAACGGCATGCCGGCCGTGGCGGTCACGCTCAACAACGCCGCCGGCCAGCGCATGTTCGACTACACCAGCGCCAATACCGGCAAGCTGATGTCCGTGGTCTACATCGAGCGCATCCCCACCGTGACCATGGTCGACGGCAAGGAAGTGCGCAGCGTGCGCGTCAACGAGGAGGCGCTGGCGCCGACCCGGATCGCCGGCGTGTTCGGCAAGAACTTCCAGACCACCGGCCTGGAGAAGACCGAGGCCGAGAACCTGGCCAAGCTGCTGCGTGCCGGTTCGCTGGCCGCGCCGATGGACTTCGTCGAGGAATACGTGATCGGCCCGAGCCTGGGCGCGGAGAACGTGGAGCGCGGCATCACCGCGGTGGTCTACGCGTTCCTGTTCACCCTGGTGTTCTTCAGCGTTTACTACCGCATGTTCGGCCTGATCACCTCGGTCGCGCTGCTGATGAATCTGCTGATCGTGGTCTCGGTGATGTCGCTGTTCGGCGCCACCATGACCTTGCCCGGCTTCGCCGGTCTGGCGCTGTCGGTAGGCCTGTCGGTGGACGCCAACGTGCTGATCAACGAGCGTATCCGCGAAGAACTGCGCCTGGGCGTACCGCCCAAGTCGGCGATCGCGGCCGGTTACGAGAAGGCCGGCGGCACCATCCTCGACGCCAACCTCACCGGCCTGATCGTCGGCGTGGCGCTGTACGCGTTCGGTACCGGCCCGCTGAAGGGCTTCGCGCTGACCATGATCATCGGCATCTTCGCCTCGATGTTCACCGCGATCACCGTGTCGCGCGCGCTGGCGGTGCTGATCTACGGCCGTCGCAAGAAGATCAAGTCCGTGGCCATCTGAGCCACGCACGCCACCTTCCGCACGTCCCCGCGCCGGCAGGCGCGGGGTCCAAAAAAACGCAGAGCGGTCTCCAATGAAAATCTTCCCGCTTCACCTGATCCCCAACGACACCAAGATCGACTTCATGCGCTGGCGGCACCCGACCCTGGTGCTGATGCTGGTGCTGGCGCTGGCCTCGTTCGCGGTGATCTTCGCCAAGGGCTTCAACTACGCGCTGGAGTTCACCGGCGGCGCGCTGGTGCAGACCAGTTTCCAGAAGCCGGTCGACGTGGACCAGGTGCGCGAACAGCTGGCCAAGGCCGGCTTCGAGAATGCGCAGGTGCAGAACGTCGGCAGCGGCAACGAGGTGGTGATCCGCCTGCAGCCGCAGGGCGAGCACAACAACGAGGACATCACCAAGAACCTCGCCGAGCAGGTGCGCAAGGCGGTGAGCACGCCGCAGAACCCGGCCACGGTCAAGCCGGGCGAGTTCGTCGGCCCGCAGGTCGGCAAGGACCTGGCCTTGAACGGCGTCTACGCCACGGTGTTCATGCTGGTCGGCTTCCTGATCTACATCGCCTTCCGCTTCGAGTGGAAGTTCGCGGTGGTGGCCAGCCTGACCGCGCTGTTCGACCTGTTGGTGACGGTGGCCTACGTGTCGGTCACCGGCCGCGAGTTCGACCTGACCGTGCTGGCCGGCCTGCTGTCGGTGATGGGTTTTGCGATCAACGACATCATCGTGGTGTTCGACCGCGTGCGCGAGAACTTCCGCAGCCTGCGCGTGGAGCCGATCGAGGTGCTGAACCGCTCGATCAACCAGACCCTGTCGCGTACGGTGATCACCGCGGTGATGTTCTTCCTGTCGGCGCTGGCGCTTTACTTGTATGGCGGCGAGTCGATGGAAGGCCTGGCGCTGACCCACATGATCGGTGCGGTGGTGGTGGTGGTGTCCTCGGTGATCGTGGCGGTGCCGCTGCTGTCGATCGGGCCGTTCCAGGTCACCAAGCAGGACCTGCTGCCGAAGTCGAAGGACGTCGAGGCGCTGGCGCGCAGGCCCTGATGGGGCTGGGATTGGGGATTCGGGAGTGGGGATTCGCAAAGGCGTGATTTCCTGGGCCTGAAACAGTCCCTCCTGCGAACAAAAAAGCCGCGCGGATGCGCGGCTTTTTCTTTGTGCGGACGCTGGGGGCGTCGGGTGGGTGCAGCGCAATGTCGGCCGGGTTGCCGTGCGTGGAATGGGGCCGTCAATGACGGTTCCATCCCCTCCGTGGCGTGCGTGCCGCGCAGGGCGTCCGCGCTACGCCGCGTTGGCGGTGGCGCGGGCCACCAGTTGCGCCACCATCGGATAGGTTTCGCTGCGCACCTGGAACTGGCCGACGATCTCCACCAGGTCGCCGGCCTGCTGCTCCATCGCGCGTGCCGCGGCAGTGGCTTCCTCGACCAGGGCGGCGTTCTGTTGGGTGGTCTCGTCCATCTGGGTGACGGTATGGTTGACCTGCTCGATGCCGGCCGACTGCTCCTGCGAGGCGGCAGCGATCTCGCCCATGATGTCGGTCACGCGCTGCACCGAGGCCACGATGTCCTGCATCGTCGTGCCGGCCTGGGCGACCAGCGCCGAACCTGCGCTCACGCGCTCGACCGAGTCGTCGATCAGTGTCTTGATCTCCTTGGCCGCGCTGGCCGAGCGCTGGGCGAGGGTGCGGACC
>NZ_AQOI01000746.1:0-6109 GCF_000364665.1 Xanthomonas sp. SHU 199 | reverse complement strand
GGCGACCACGGCGAAACCGCGGCCCTGCTCGCCGGCGCGTGCCGCTTCCACCGCGGCATTGAGTGCCAGGATATTGGTCTGGAAGGCGATGCCGTCGATCACGCCGATGATGTCGGCGATCTTCTTCGAGGCCGCCTCGATGCCGTCCATGGTGGTGACGACCTGTCCGACCACCGTGCCGCCCTGCGAGGCCACCGAGGCCGCGCCGGCGGCCAACTGGTTGGCCTGGCGCGCATGCTCGGCGTTCTGCTTCACCGTGGCGGTCAGTTCCTCCATCGATGCGGCGGTTTCCTCCAGGCTGGCGGCCTGCTGCTCGGTGCGGCGCGACAGGTCGTCGTTGCCGCTGGCGATCTCGCCCGCGGCGGTGTCGATGCTGGCCGCGGCCTGCTGGATGCGGCCGACCATGTCGGTCAGTTGCGCGACGGTGGCGTTGGCGTCGTCGCGCATCCGCGCGAACACGCCGTGGAACTCGCCCTGCATGGTCTGGGTCAGGTCGCCGGCGGCGATCGCGCGCAACAGCTGCGACAGCGCCGCCAGATTGGTCTCGGTGCCCGTCATCATCGTGTTGAGGTTGGCGACCATGCCGCGGAAGGCGTGACGGAAACGCTGATCATTGCCGCGGCGGGAGAAGTCTCCCTGCGCGGCGGCGCGCACCAGCAGGTCGATCTCGTCGTTGATCGCGCCGAGATTGCGCTTCACCTTGGCCATGGTCTCGGTCAGGATCGCCTTCTCGCCCGGGAACTGCTCCAGGTCGCGGCTCAGATCGCCTTCGGCATACTCGCCCATCAGCGCGATCAGCTGCTGCTTGACCGAGATATGGCTGTGCACCAGGGCATTGGTGTCGCGGACCATGCGCCCGTACTCGCCCGGGAAGCGTGCCTCGTCCATGCGGAAGCTGATCCGGCCGGCGTCATGCTGCCTGGCCATCTCGGTCTGCGCCTGGATCACCGTGCGCAGTTCCTCCTGCATCTGCCGCATGTCGTTGAGCAGGGACGGCGCCTGGGTGCGCAGGCGCACGTCCTGCGACAGGTCGCCGCTGGCGATGCGGCGCACCACGTCGGCTGCGTAGGCGGGCTCGCCGCCGAGCTGGCGCATCAGGCTGTTGCGGACCAGCAGGCCGAGCAGGATGGCGGCGACGATGCCGATCAGCATGCCGCCGAGGCTGGTCCATTCGCCCGACTGCGCGCGCGCCTCGCTCTCGGCCTTGCGCACCTGCAGCAGCGCGCGCTCGGCGTCCTCGTACTGACCGATCGTGTCGCGCAACCCGTCCATCTGCTGCTTGCCGACGCTCCGGAACGCGTCCAGCTGGGCGTCGTCGCTGTCGGCCACGGTGGTGCGCATGTGTTCCACCGCTTTGCGCTTGGTCGCCATGAACTGCGTGTAGTCCTGCATCAGGGTCTGCAGGCGCGCCTGCTGCGCCGCGTTGTCCGCGGTCAGCTGCTTGGACTCCTGCCACTGTGCGCTGAACTCGCGTTCGCCGAGTTCGAGTGGCGCCAGGTAGGACGGATCGCGGGTCAGGGCGAAGCCGCGCGCGCCGCTCTCAATGTTGAGCAGGCTCACCAGCATGCGGTCGCCGAGGGTGATGACCTTGTAGGTGTGCGCGTCCAGCGCTGCCGCGCTGGTGAACTTGCGGAAGCCGATCAGGCTGGTGATGCCGACCAGCAACAACATGGCGATCACGCCGCAGAAGCCGATTGCCAGGCGCTTGGTGACGGTGAGATGATGGAAGGACACGCGAGATCTCCGGAAGATGCGAGAGAGCGGCGCTATCGGCTCCATTGCCGCAGGGACGGCAATGCAGGCACGGATCAGCGGGGAAGTTCGGGCAAAGACCCGCATCGGTATCGGCCGCGTTTTGTGGATCTTTAGGGCTGCGTTCGCCGATTGTGTCGGGCGCATCGCACATGCCGTTTTGCCTGCACGTAGCGCGTCGTGTGCCGTTTTCTACGCAAGCGCCGATCAAGCAGGAGTGAAGCGCGCAGCGTCCAATGCGTGAGTGCGGTGTGACGGCAAAACGGCCCGTGCGTTCTGCGTTCGACGGGATTTCCTGGGTGGCGACTCGTCTGCGCGAGGCCAGGCGGATGCTGCGAAAGGACCTGTGCGGAGGTGTGCGCCGGTCCGATCGGCGGATGACGGACATAAAAAAAGCCGCGCGAGTGCGCGGCTTTTCTGTTGTTGCGGTGTCGCTGCGCCGGCGTGGCGCCGGTCGCCTCGCTCAGAACTTCGCGTCGAACTCCCCGGCGAAGCCGGTATTGACGATCAGCTTCTGCAGCGCGTCGCCGACCTTGAGGTTGCCGGCGACCACCTGGAACTGCTGCGGGCCGCGGTCGTCGATGCGGCCGAGGGTGCCGCCCTTGAAATCGGTGACGCGGCCACCGGCCTCGCGCACCAGCAGCACGCCTGCGGCGATGTCCCAGGCCTTCACGCCTGCTTCGAAGTAGGCGTCGCTGCGGCCGCAGGCCACATAGGCCAGATCCAGTGCCGCCGAACCGGTGCGACGGATGTCCTCGGCCTGCACCAGCAGCGCATCCACGCACTTGAGCTGGGGGCTGGTGCGCTTGCGCTCGCGCGGCGCGAAGCCGGTGTGGACCATGGCGCCGTTGAGTTCCTTGCGCTCGCTGACGCGGATGCGGCGGTCGTTGAGCACGGCGCCGTTGCCGCGGCTGGCGGTGAACAGTTCGTTGCGGAGCGGGTCGAAGATCACCGCGTCGACCGGCTCGCCGTTCTCGACCAGGGCGATCGACACGCAGTAGTGCGGGAAGCCGCGCAGGTAGTTGCTGGTGCCGTCGAGCGGGTCGATCACCCACATGTAGCGGCCGCCGCCCTGCACGCCGCTTTCCTCGCCCATCACGCCGTAGTCGGGGTAGGCGCGGCGCAACTCCTTGACGATCACCTTTTCCGCATCGGCATCGACTTCGCTGGCGTAGTCCATGCGGTCCTTCTGCACCACGTTCAGTGCTTCCAGGCGGTTGATGTGGCGCAACAGCACGTTGCCGGCGAGGCGGGCGGCCTTGACCATGACGGTGACGGCGGGTTTTTGCATGGCAAGCGCTCCCGAGAAGGCGGAGGTGGGTCTGGAGGAGGAAAAGAGCAGTCCGGCGCCAAGGCCGGCCGCACAGTTTACCATCTACGCCCCCGTTCGCTTCGCCTGCCGTGCCGCCATGACCGATTCCCTCCGTATCCGCTTCGTCCTGGTCGGGACCCAGCACCCCGGCAACATCGGCGCGGCGGCGCGCGCGATGAAGACCATGGGGCTGTCGCGGCTGGTGCTGGTGGCGCCGGAATGCGAGCTGGAGACCGAGGCCTACCGGCGTTCTGCCGGGGCCGAGGATCTGTTGCAGCAGGCGTCGGTGCTGCCGGCGCTGGCCGACGCAGTGGCCGATTGCCGGTTGGTGCTGGGTTGCACCGCGCGCAGCCGCCGCGTGTCGCTGGAGGAGTTGCTGCCGGCCGATGCCGCGCAGCGCCTGACCGCCACCAGCGCCGAACCGGCGGAGGTGGCGCTGGTGTTCGGGCGCGAGCGCACTGGCCTGACCAACGAGGAACTGCAGTTGTGCCATGCGGCCGTGCACATTCCCTCCGATCCGGCGTTCAGCTCGCTCAATCTGGCCGCGGCGGTGCAGGTGCTGGCCTACGAACTGCGCCTGGCGCAGCTGCGCGGCGCCGCCCCCGCGCCGGCGCCGGCACCGGGGTTCCGCGAGGCACCGGCCAGCCACGCACAGGTGGAAGGGCTGTTCGGGCAGTTGGCCGAAACCCTGGACGATATCGACTTCCACAAGGGCCGCGCCCCGGATTCGGCGATGCGCAAGTTGCGCCGGCTATTCCTGCGCACCGAGCTGACCGAGCAGGAAGTGCGCCTGCTGCGCGGCGTGCTGTCCGATGCGCAGCGCATGGCGCGACTCGCCGGGCAGGCCGGAAACTGAGGCCAGGCAAGGCGCGAAGGCCTCCATCGCGGCGCGCGCGCCGACGCGTGCGCCCAGGGCGGACTGCATGCGCGGCGGGCGCCATTCTGTGACGCTGTCACCGGCATGCGCTTTCGGCTAGGCTTTGCAAGGTCTACTTGGGGATCGTGGTTTGTCCAGTTCGCGTTGGCGGGTGGTCGTGGTGTGGCTGGCGCTGGCGATCTGCTGGCCCGCGTCCGTGCACGCGCGGCCCTCGGTCCTGGTGCTGGGGCGCATCAGCGACAATCCCAAGGCCCATTACGAGCAACTCAAGCCGCTGCTGGACTACGTGGTGCCGCGCATGCGCGAGGTCGGCATCACCTCCGGGCAGATCCTGATGGCCCGCGACAGCCAGCAGATGAGCAGTTACCTGCGTCGCGGCCGGGTCGACTGGGTCACCGAGACCGCTGCCACCGCGATGGCGCTGGAGCAGCGCGGTGGCGCCAAGCCGCTGCTGCTGACCGAGCGCAACGGCGTGCGTCAGTACCACACCGTATTCTTCGTGCGCAAGGACGCGCCGGTGCACGACCTGTCGGATCTGCGGGGGCGCACGCTGGCGCTGCAGAGCACGCTGTCCACCAGCGCCTACCTGGTGCCGATGATGACGCTGTTCGAGCGCGGCCTGCATCCGGAGATCCTGCTCTCGACCAAGGACCAGCCCTCGGCGGAAACGGTCGGTTACGTGTTCGCGCGCTCGGAACTCAACATCGCCGCCTTCGTGCACAAGCATCTGGTGGATGCCGGGGCGTTCAGCAATCTCGACTGGGACGACGATCGCCGCATTCCCCCGGCGTTCCGCCGCGACTTCCGGGTGATCTACCGCAGCGAACCGTATCCGCGCGCGGTGGAGATGGTGCGCAGCGATCTGCCCACGGACGTGGAGACGCGCCTGCGCGAGGTGCTGCTGCACGCCGCTGACGATCCGCAGGGGCGCGCGGCGCTGCGCCAGTTCTTCGGGACCTCCGGTTTCTACCCGATCGATCCGGCGTCGCAGAAACGCCTGGATGCCCTGCGCGACGGCGTGGCGCGGGTGAGGCTGGAAGTGGAATGAAGACCATTCGTTTCGGGTTGCAGGCCAGGTTCCTGCTGGCCATGGGCGTGGCTGCGCTGCTGGTGATGGCGATCCTGGCCCTGCTGCTGGAGCGCCAGGCGGCGATGCAGCGCGAGGTGCGCACGCTCAGCGGCAACGCCATCCACAGCCTGTTCGACAGCAGCATGCGCACCCGCGGCGAATCGCTGGCGCGGCAACTGGCCGATTCGCTGGCCAACCCGGTGTACTACTCCGACCTGGATGCGATCGGCACGCAGGTGCGTGGGGCGCTGGGCTATGTGGCGGTGGCCTACGTGCTGGTCTACGACGCCGACGGGCGGCTGATCCACGACGGCAGCAAGGACCTGGTGGGCTACGGGCAGCGCATGCGCGGGCCGATGGCCGACGCCGCGATCCGCGCCAAAGGCCTGCTGGCGCAGGAGTCGCCGGAGTTCCTCGACGTGTCGATGCCGATCATGATCGGCGACCAGCGCGTGGGCGGGGTGCGGGTAGGCATGTCCTGGACACGCGCGCAGGAGTACGAGCGCAAGGCCGGGCAGAACCTGGACCAGCGCCTGGGCGCACTGGGCAAGCGCCATCTCGGCTGGTTGCTGCTGTTGCTGGCCGCCCTGGGCCTGACCGCGGCGATGGTGGCGGTCTACGTGCAGCGCACGCTGGTGGCGCCGTTGCGCTGGATGGCGGCGACCGCACGCCAGATCGAGGCCGGCAACTATGCGGTGGAGCGCCGCGACAGCGGCCGCCACGACGAGGTCAGCGAACTGCTGCGCGCGTTCGGGCGGATGAGCGAGGCGATCGCCCGGCACGACCGCGACGTGCGCCACATGGCCTACACCGATGCGTTGACCGGGCTGACCAACCGGCTCGCGTTCCGCGAGGCGCTGGACCATCGCATGCTGTCGGCGCGCGCCTCGCAGCGCAGGCTGGCGCTGCTGTTCGCCGACATCGACGATTTCAAGCGGATCAACGACACCCTGGGCCACGAGGCCGGCGACGAGGCGCTGCTGCAGTTCGCGCGGCGCATCCAGCTGGCGGTAGAGCAACTGGGCGGCGACGATGCGCTGCTGGCGCGTTTCGGTGGCGACGAGTTCGTGATCCTGGTGGAGGATGCGCAGGCGGCCAA
>NZ_AQOI01000745.1:0-6899 GCF_000364665.1 Xanthomonas sp. SHU 199 | reverse complement strand
GCGCAGCGGCTGGTGCAGGAACTGCGCGAGCCGCTGCGGATCCAGGGCCGCGAGGTGTTCATGGGCACCTCGATCGGCATCACTGTCTACCCGGGTGATGCCGAGGACGCCTCGGCGCTGCTGAAGAACGGCGACATCGCCATGTACCAGGCCAAGCTGGCCGGCAAGAACTGCCACCGCTTCTACAGCCGCGCGATGGACTATGCGGTGGAGCGGCGCGTGCACATGGAGCACGAGCTGCGCGGCGCCTGGGAGCGCGACGAACTCAAGCTGGCCTACCAGCCGATCTTCCGCACCCAGGACCGGCGCATGGTCGGCGTCGAGGTGCTGCTGCGCTGGCAGCATCCGGCGATGGGCACGATCTCGCCGACGGTGTTCATCGACGTGGCCGAGCAGAGCGGGCTGATCGAAAGCATCGGTCCCAAGGTGCTGCGCGCGGCCTGCAGCGAGGCCACCCAGTGGCGGCGCGCCGACGGCAGCGCCGACCTGTTCGTCTCGGTCAACGTCTCGCCGCGGCAGTTGCGCAGCGGCGATCTGCCCGAAGTGGTGGCCGAATGCCTGCGCGAGTCCGGGCTGCCGGCGGCGCAATTGCATCTGGAGCTGACCGAGACCGCGGTGATCGGCGACGAGCTGCAGGCGGCGAGCATGCTGGCGCGGCTGCATCGCACCGGGGTCAAGGTCTGGCTGGACGACTTCGGTACCGGCTTCTCCGGCCTGAGCCATCTGCGCCAGGTACCGGTGGACGGGGTCAAGATCGACAAGAGTTTCGTCGCCGACCTGCAGCGCGACCCGGACGATCTGGCGCTGACCACGGCGATCATCGCCATGGCGCATTCGCTGGACATCACCGTGGTCGCCGAGGGCATCGAGCAGGAGACCCAGTTCGAACTGCTGCGCGAGCGCGGTTGCGAACTGGGGCAGGGCTTCTGGCTCAGCCGGCCGCTCAGCGCGGAGGAATTCCGCCAACTGCTCGCCAACGAGGACGCACCGCCCGCCAGCGCGTGATCGCCGCTGCGGCGTCGTGGCCGGCGTGCGCTGTGCCTGCGGCGGTCCCGGCCAGGCGGGTCAGGGCATCAACGGGCGCTTGCCGGTATCGCCGGCGATCTCGCGCACCAGCTTCGGCACGAGATAGCCGGACAGGCGCGCGGCCAGCGCCTGGTGCAGGGCCAGTGCGGTGGCATCGTCCACTTCGAAATGGGCCACGCCCTGCACCCGATCCAGTTGATGCAGGTAGTAGGGCAGCACGCCGGCGGCAAAGCTGCGCTCGCTCAGTGCGGCCAGCGCCTCCACGCTGTCGTTGACCCCGCGCAGCAGCACCGCCTGGTTGAGCAGGTGCGCGCCGGCCTCGCGCAGGCGCGCCAGCGCGGCATCGACGCCGGCATCGAATTCGTTGGCGTGGTTGGCGTGGATCACGAACGCCAGCGGCCACGGCAGCGTGCGCAGCCAGGCCAGCAACGGCGCATCGACGCGCTCGGGCAGCACCACCGGCAGGCGGCTGTGGATGCGCAGGCGCTTGAGTTGCGGCAGCGTCGCCAGCGCCTCGGTGAGTTCGGCCAGCTTCGGCGTGGCCAGCGACAGCGGATCGCCGCCGGACAGGATCACTTCCTCGATGCTGGGGTCGGCGGCGATCGCCGCCACCGCCGTGCGCCAGCCATCGCGCGCGGCGGTCTCGTCGGCATAGGGAAAGTGCCGGCGGAAGCAGTAGCGGCAGTGCACCGCGCAACTGCCGGTGGCCACCAGCAGGGCGCGGCCGCGGTACTTGTGGATCACCCCGTCGGCCTTCTTGGCTGCGGTGTCGCCGACCGCATCGAGGGCGAAGCCGGCGACCACGCGCTGCTCGTCGTCGATCGGCAGCACCTGGCGCAGCAGCGGGTCGTGCGGATCGCCCGCGCGCATGCGTGCGACGAAGCTGCGCGGCACGCGCAGCGCGAACTGCGTCGCAGCCTGTTCGGAGACGCCCAGCGCCTGCGGATCCAGGTCCAGCAGGGCCAGCAGCTCGCGCGGATCGCGCACGGCGTCGCGCCAGGCCTGCTGCCAGCGCGGCGGCGCGGCGGCGGGCAGGGGCGGGGACGGCTGCATCGGGCGGGGGGCTGCGGTTATCATAGGCGGTCATCACACGAGCGCCCGCCGTTGCGGCGGAGCTTCCATTCTATCCGGCCGGCCGCCGAACGCGGCGGGTTTGCCTTACCCGAGGAGTTTCAGATGGCCAGCTACGGCATGAACGACGTCAAGAACGGGATGAAGATCCTGGTCAACAGCGAGCCTGCGATCATCACCGATACCGAATACGTCAAGCCCGGCAAGGGCCAGGCGTTCACCCGCGTCAAGTACCGCTTCATCAAGTCCGGGCGCGTGGTCGAAATGACCATGAAGGCGACCGACAGCGTGGAAGCGGCCGACGTGGTCGACACCGACATGCAGTACCTCTACAGCGACGGCGAATACTGGCACTTCATGCAGCAGGAAACCTTCGAGCAGGTGCAGGCCGACAAGGCCGGCGTCGGCGACGCCGCCAAGTGGATCAAGGGCGAGGAGGATTGCGTGGTGACGCTGTGGAACGGCACCCCGATCCAGGTCACCCCGCCGAACTTCGTCGAACTGAAGATCGTCGAGACCGACCCGGGCGTGCGCGGCGATACCTCCGGCGGTGGCGGCAAGCCGGCGACCCTGGAGACCGGTGCGGTGGTGCGCGTGCCGCTGTTCGTCGGCCAGGAAGAAGTGATCCGTGTCGATACGCGTTCGGGCGAATACGTTTCGCGCGTCAAGTAAGTCGGCATGCCCGCGGCCGCCGCCGGCCGCGGGCATGCGCACGCGCTGGCGTGCGGCGGCCAGGCAGCGCCATGCGCCGGATCGCCGTGCGGCGATGATGGACCACCTCGCTCCCAGGAAACGCCCGTGACGACCAGCCACGCCGACAGCGCCGACAGCAAGTACCCGCACGACCGCGTCGTGTTCTTCAGCGATGCGGTCTTCGCCATCGCCATCACCCTGCTGGCGGTGGAAATCAAGGTGCCCGGACACGCCGAGGTCGCGGCGGCCGGCGGCATCCTCGCCGCCCTGCACCGGATGCTGCCGCTGTTCATCGGTTTCGCGGTCAGCTTCCTGGTCACCGCGCTGTTCTGGAAGTCGCACCTGCAGCTGTGCCGGCACATCCGCCAGTTCGACGACCGGCTGATCTGGCTCAACGTGCTGCAGTTGCTGCTGATCGGCCTGCTGCCGTTCTCCACCGCGCTGTACTCGGACTATTTCGGCAGCCACGAGGCGTTCGCGGTGTACTGCGCGCATCTGGCGGCGATCGGCCTGGCCGGGTACTGGCTGCATGCCTATGCGGTGCGCAAGGAAGGCCTGGCGCAGCGGCTGGGCCCGCTGCAGGCGCAGGCGATGAAGCTGCGCGCGGCGGTTTCGCCGGTGGTGTTCGCGTTATGCATCCCCGTGGGCATGGTGGCACCGTGGCTGGGCCGCTTCGGCTTCCTGGCGGTCTTCCTGCTGCAGTGGGGGGTGATGCGCGTGTACCAGCGGCGCATCCGCCAGGCCCAGGCGGCACCGGCACCGTGACCCTCCCTTTTCTAGAGTCCCTGCGATGACCTCCATACCCGAATTCTGCGACCTGCTGATCGAAGCCGGCTACGTGGTCCCGATCGAACCGCATGCGGTGGTGCTGGAAGACCACGCGGTGGCGGTGCGTGGCAGCGAGATCGTGGCGGTGCTGCCCACGGCCGAGGCGCGCACGCGCTTCGCCCCCGCGCGCACCGTCTCGCGTCCGGACGCGGCGCTGCTGCCGGGGCTGGTCAACGCGCATACCCACAACCCGATGACCCTGCTGCGCGGCATCGCCGACGACCTGCCGCTGATGGTGTGGCTGCAGCAGCACATCTGGCCGGTGGAGACCGCGGTGATCGGCCCGGAGTTCGTCGCCGACGGCACCGCGCTGGCCATCGCCGAGATGCTGCGCGGCGGTACCACCTGTGCCAACGAGAACTACTTCTTCGCCGACGTGCAGGCCGCGGTGTACAAGCAGCACGGCTTCCGCGCGCGGGTCGGCACGGTGATCATCGATTTCCCGACCGCCTGGGCCAAGACCTCCGACGAGTACTTCGCCCGCGCCTGCGAGGTGCACGACCAGTGGCGCGACGATCCGCTGGTCGGCATCGCCTTCGCCCCGCATGCGCCGTACACGGTCAACGACGCCAACTTCGAGCGGGTGCGGATGCTGTCCGACCAACTCGAGGTGCCGGTGCACCTGCACACCCACGAGACCGCGCAGGAAATCGCCGACTCGCTCAAGCAGTACGGGCAGCGCCCGCTGGCGCGGCTGGACCGTCTGGGCCTGGTCAACGACCGCCTGATCGCGGTGCACATGACCCAGCTCACCGACGCCGAGATCCACCTGTGCGCCGAGCGCGGGGTCAGCGTGGTGCATTGTCCCGAATCCAACCTCAAGCTCGCCTCCGGCTTCTGCCCGGCCTGCGCGCTGCAGCGGGCGGGCGTGAACCTGGCGATCGGCACCGACGGCTGCGCCAGCAACAACGATCTGGACATGTTCAGCGAGAACCGCACCGCGGCGATCCTGGCCAAGGCGGTGGCCAACGACGCCACCGCGCTGGACGCGGCCAGCACGCTGCGCGCGGCCACCCTGGGCGGCGCGCGTGCGCTGGGCTTCGGCGAGACGATCGGCTCGATCGAGCCGGGCAAGCAGGCCGACCTGATCTGCGTGGATCTGTCGGCGCTGGAGACCCAGCCGCTGCACAACGTGCTGTCGCAACTGGTGTACGCCACCGGCCGGCAGCAGGTCAGCGACGTGTGGATCGCCGGCCAGCCCAAGCTGAGCCAGCGCGTGCTGGTGGACATGGATGTCGATGCGCTGGTCGCCAATGCGCGCGAGTGGCGCGAACGTATCCGCAGCATCCACGCCTGATCCGCTATGTTCGCCGTGCCGCGCCGCGCGCGCGGCCCCAACGAGAGTTCGCCATGACCGCTTCCGCCGCCAACGCCTCCGCCAATTTCGATCAGGCCGAACTGGACAAGTTCGGCGCCCTGGCCACCCGCTGGTGGGATGCCGACGGCCCGCAGAAGCCGCTGCATGCGCTCAACCCGGTGCGTCTGCGCTACGTCGCCGAGCGCCTGCCGCTGCGCGGGGCGACGGTGCTGGACGTGGGGTGCGGCGGCGGCCTGCTCAGCGAGGCGCTGGCCAAGGAGGGCGCGCAGGTCACCGCGATCGATCTGGCACCGGAGCTGATCAAGGTCGCGCGGCTGCACCAGTTCGAATCCGGGGTCGAGGTCGACTACCGCGTGCAGTCGGTCGAGGACCTGGCGGCCGCACAACCGGGCAGCTTCGACGCCATCACCTGCATGGAGATGCTCGAGCACGTGCCCGATCCGGCGGCGATCGTGCGCGCCTGCGCGACCCTGCTCAAGCCGGGCGGACAGCTGTTCCTGTCCACGCTCAACCGCACCCCGGCCGCGTTCGCCCTGGCCATCGTCGGTGCCGAGTACGTGGCGCGGCTGCTGCCCACCGGCACCCACCGCTACCAGGATTTCATCAAGCCGGCGGAACTGGCCGCCTGGTTGCGCCAGGCCGAACTGCAGCTGCGCGACGTCAGCGGCCTGGCTTACGAGCCGTGGCGCAATCGCGCGCGGCTGTCGTCGCGCACCGAGGTCAATTACCTGGCGTGCGCGGCGAAGCCGTGATTCGGGAGTCGGGATTGGAGATTGGCAACGGCGGGTGCGCGTGGGCGTGATGCCGCTCGAGAGCGGTTCGGTCCGAAGCTACCCGCGAGTAGTGCTGTTCGATCTGGATGGCACGTTGCTGGACAGTGCGCCGGATCTGCTGGCCGCGGCCAATGCGTTGCTGGCTGAGCATGGCCGTGCGGCGTTGACCCTGGCGCAGTTGCGGCCGGTGGTGTCCAAGGGCTCGCGGGCGATGCTCGGGGTCGCCTTCCCGGATCTGCCCGCCGCGCAGCGCGATGCGCTGATTCCGGCATTCCTGCGCCACTACGAGGCACTGATCGGCCGCCATTCGCAGCCGTTCGACGGCATCCCGGAACTGCTGCAACGCCTGGAAGAGGCCGGCAGCGTGTGGGGCATCGTCACCAACAAGCCCGAGGCGCTGGCGCGGTTGATCCTGCCGCAGTTGCAGTGGGAGCAGCGCTGCGCGGTGCTGATCGGCGGCGACACGCTGCCCGAGCGCAAGCCGCATCCGCTGCCGCTGCAGGTCGCCGCGCAGCGCCTGGGCGTGGCGCCGCAGGAAGTGGTCTACGTCGGCGACGACGAACGCGACATCTTGGCCGCACGTGCCGCCGGCATGGCGTCGGTGGCGGTGCTGTGGGGTTACCGGCTGGACGAGGACGATCCGCTGGCCTGGCGCGCCGACGCGATGGTCGCCGCACCGGCCGAGCTGTACGACGCCGCGGCCTGGCCGGTCAGCGCAGCCGCGTCCTGAAACCGGTGCTGTCGCCGCGTTGGCGGCGATGCTGCGACCGCGGTGTCGCCGCCTGCATGCCGCGCCGCTCGGCATCCACCGGTCGCGCACGTACACTGCGCGTTCTGCGCGGCAGCCGCGCTCGTTCTCCCATTGCGCGATGCCGTCGGCGCGCGCGCCTGACTCCGGATTCACCGATCGCATGAGCAGTTCGTCCGCCCTGGATGCCTTCCTCGACAAATGGCGCCGCCGCTGGCCGGAATGGGCCGTGGCCGAGGCCTTCGTGCCGGCGCCGCAGCGCGCCCGTACCGTGGCCTGGTTCGCCCTGCTGCAGGAGTTCGACGACATCCTCAACATCGCCGGCGACCCGCTGCCGGCCGACGCCAAGCTGGCGTGGTGGGGCGAGGAACTGCGCAGTTGGGCCGGGCAGCGTTCGCGGCATCCGCTGGGCCGGGTGCTGGAGCCGGTGGCTGCGCCGTGG
>NZ_AQOI01000744.1:0-841 GCF_000364665.1 Xanthomonas sp. SHU 199 | reverse complement strand
TGTGGACGCTCGTCGAGGCGGCTGGCCACCGAGGGCGCCGGCGGCGGCGCGGACTGCAGCGTGTTGGCGTCGCGATTGCCGGCCGGTGCGCCGGGGACTGGCTGGAGACTCTGCGCGGCGGCGAGTGCCGGCACGAGCAGGGCGATGGCAACGCAGGGCAGCAGGCGCTTCACGGTGGCTCCATCGACGGGCCGGGGCGGAGCATTCCACGCTAGCGCATCGCCAACGCCGCGTCGACGCGGCGCGGCGCGCTTGATCCACCCCGTACAGCCCTCATGTTGTTTTCCCCTCCTCCAGCCACGGGCCCCGCCATGAGCCGATTCGACCTCACGCCTCCTACCTCTGCCGAGCGCGAGCAGTTGATCGGCGGACTGAACGCGGAGGAACGCCGGGTGCTGCTGCAGCACGGCACCGAAGCGCCGTTCTGCGGCGTATTCCTGGACAACAAGCTGGAGGGCGTCTACACCTGCCGGATGTGCGGGCTGCCGCTGTTCCGCTCCAGCGCCAAGTTCGATTCCGGCACCGGCTGGCCGAGCTTCTTCGCGCCCTACCACCCCGACCACGTGCGCGAACTACGCGACACCAGCCACGGCATGATCCGCACCGAGATCGTCTGCGCCCGCTGCGACAGCCATCTCGGCCATGTGTTTCCGGACGGCCCGCCGCCGAGCGGCGAGCGCCACTGCCTGAATTCGGTGTCGCTGCAGTTCACCGAACAGGGCCAGGCGCTGCCCAACCCGCTGCACCGCGGCGGCGGCGAAACCGAACCGGCCTGATTCCGGCGCAGCCGCGCCGCCACAGGGAGACCAGCGGTATGCGTACCTCGTCGCTTCCCCTTTTG
>NZ_AQOI01000743.1:0-23930 GCF_000364665.1 Xanthomonas sp. SHU 199 | reverse complement strand
GGCGACCAGTGGCGGGTCGACCTGGGCGTGCACGGCCGCAGCGGCTTCGCCAGCATCCTCGGCCTCAATATCGAGCAGAGCACGGTGTTCACCGTGCAGGACGGCCGCTACGTCCCACAGAGCCAGAGCACGGTCAAGAAGGCGGTGTTCTTCGGCAAGAAGGTCACCGGCGTGTACGACTGGAAACAGGGCGTGGCGCGCTGGGACGGCGACCTGAAGAAGGACCGGCAGGCGCCGATCCCGCTGCAGCCCGGCGACCAAAGCGCGCTGCTGCTCAATCTCTCGCTGATGCGCGACGCGCAGCCCGGCAAGACCATGACCTACCGCTTCGTCGACGTCGGCCGGGTGCGCGAACATGTGTACCGCGCCGCCGACCAGACCGAGACCGTGCAGGTCGGCGACATCAGCTACGACGCATTGCGGGTGTCGCGCACCAATGGCGGCCGCAATGAGACCATCCTGTGGATCGCCAACGGCGTGCCGACGCCGGTGCGCATCCTGCAGCGCGAGGACGGCGAAGACCGCATCGACCTGCGCCTGACCGAATACCAAGGAGCCTGACCATGACCCGCATCGCCCGCCCGCTGACCGCCCTCGCCGCCGCCCTGCTGGCCACGGCGAGCCTGCCCGCCCTGGCCCTGGAGCCGTTCACCGCGGACTACCAGGCCAGCTACATGGGCATGCAGGCCAACGGCGTGATGACCCTGGCCAAGCAAGGCGCCGACCGCTGGCGCTACAGCCTGGCGATCAAGAACCAGGTCGCCGACCTCAGCCAGAGCACCGTGTTCGAGGAAAAGGGCGGGCAGCTGCGTCCGCTCAGCAGCGACGACCGCTCGGTGTTCCTGATCAAGAAGAAGGCGGTGACCGCCAACTACGACTGGAGCACCGGCCAGGCGACCTGGGGCGGCGACCTCAAGGCCGACCGCCGCGGCCCGGTGAAGCTGCAGCCGGGCGACATGGACGCGCTGCTGATCAACCTGGCGATCGCGCGCGACGTCAACGCCGGCAAGACCCCGAGCTACCGCATGGTCGACGAGGGCCGCGCCAAGCCGATGACCTACCGCGTCGCCGGCAAGGAAGCGGTCACCGTCAACGGCAAGACCGAGCAGGCGACCAAGGTCAGCCGCACCGACGGCTCCAAGGAAATCATTGCCTGGATCGTGCCGGACATGCCGGTGCCAGTGCGCATCCTGCAGCGCGAGAACGGCCAGGACGCGCTGGACCTGACGATCAAGGCGTTGCGCTGAGAAGCCGGGATTGGGGAATGGGGATTCGGGAATCGTGACAGCGGCTTCGCCGCGGGAATTGGGAATCGGGAGTGGAGAATCGTGAAAGCGGTTTCCCGCGCTTGATCGTTCCCGTGTGTGGGCTGGGATTGGGGAATCGCAACAGCAATTCCCTGCCCGTGGTGCTTCCCATGTGGGAGGGGCTTCAGCCCCGACGCGCTGAGCCGGGATTGGGATTTGGGATTTGGGAAAGCGCAGCAGCAGTTCCCAACGCAGCGCGTGGCGTCCCATGTGGGAGGGGATTCAGCCCCGACGCGAGTACGCGAATCGCCCTGCGGAAACCGGCGAGCGATTGCAGAAGCTCCGAACGGCGCGAGTCAACGCCCATCCATGGAACATGCAACGAGGCGACAGGTAGCGCTCTCCCTTGGTGCACAGCCTAGGCGGGCGCCGCCCAGTCAGCGCCCTGCCCCACGCCGTTACTTCTTCTCCGCCGGCGCGGCCTTGAAGGTGGTGCGGCAATCCACGCGGATCTGCGCGCCGGTGCTGCGCCAGTAGAAGGTGCTGCACTCGCGCGGGCCGTTCTGGGTGCGGCTGACGCCGACCGCGTAGAACGACTGCCAGATCTCGTCGCGGGTGACCTGGCCGTCGCCGTTCCAGTCCATGTCGCGCTCCTCGATGCCCTGGGTGATGGCGATGCCGGTGTACCAGGCATAGCCGACCCAGGCCAGCAGCACCGCCACGATCGCCAGCAACACCTTGCGCCGGCGGCTGAAGCGGCCGCTGAGGATCATGCGACGCGCCGGATGGACGCGCCCAGCGCCCCCAGCTTCTCCTCGATGTTCTCGTACCCCCGGTCCAGGTGGTAGATGCGGTCGATGGTGGTGTCGCCGTCGGCGACCAGGCCGGCCAGGATCAGCGAGGCCGAGGCGCGCAGGTCGGTGGCCATCACCGGCGCGCCGCTGAGCCGCTCGCTGCCGCGCACGATCGCGGTGTGCCCTTCGATCTGGATGTCCGCGCCCAGGCGCAGCAGTTCGTTGACGTGCATGAAACGGTTCTCGAAGATCGTCTCGTTGATCACGCCGACGCCGTCGGCCACGCAGTTGAGCGCCATGAACTGCGCCTGCATGTCGGTGGGGAACGCCGGATACGGCGCGGTGGTCAGGCTGACCGCGCGCGGGCGCTTGCCGTGCATGTCCAGGCGGATCCAGTCCTCGCCGGTCTCGATGCTGGCGCCGGCCTCGGTGAGCTTGTCCAGCACCGCGTCGAGGGTGTCGGCGCGCGCGCGGCGCACGGTCACGCTGCCGCCGGTCATCGCCGCGGCGACCAGGAAGGTGCCGGTCTCGATGCGGTCCGGCAGCACCGCGTGGCGGCCGCCGGACAGGCGCTCCACGCCGTGCACGACGATGCGCGAGGTACCGGCGCCTTCGATCTTCGCGCCCAGCGCGATCAGGCAGTCGGCCAGGTCGCTGACCTCCGGTTCCATCGCCGCGTTTTCCAGCACGGTGGTGCCGTCGGCCAGGGCAGCGGCCATCAACACGTTCTCGGTGCCGGTGACGCTGACCATGTCGAACACGTAGCGGCCGCCCTTGAGCCGGCCGTTGCTGCTGGCCTTGATGTAACCGTTCTCGACGCTGATCTCCGCGCCCAGCGCCTGCAGGCCCTTGATGTGCTGGTCGACCGGCCGCGAGCCGATCGCGCAGCCGCCCGGCAGCGACACTTCGGCCGCGCCGAACTTGGCCAGCAACGGGCCCAGCACCAGGATCGAGGCGCGCATGGTGCGCACCAGTTCGTACGGTGCGACGTGCTGGTGGACCTTGCGCGGGTCGACGGTGATCGCGCTGCCGCGCGACAGCGTGCCTTCGTCGATGGTGACCTCCGCGCCCAGCTCGCCGAGCAGCTTCACCGTGGTGATCACGTCGTGCAGCTGCGGCACATTGGTGATCTCCACCGGCGCATCGGCCAGCAGGGTCGCGCAGAGGATCGGCAGCACGGCGTTCTTGGCGCCGGAAATGTTCACTTCACCGTGCAGCGCGTTGCCGCCGGTCACTACGATTTTGGCCATGGGTCTCGTGGGGGAATTGAAAGGGGAGAAACGGGCGCGCGGCGGCTCAGCCGGCGGCGCGCCCGGCCTGCTCGGGGGTCAGGGTGGTCAGGGCCAGCGCGTGGATCGCCCCGCCCATCAGCTCGCCCAGGGTGGCGTAGACCATGCGGTGGCGGGCCAGCGGCAGCTTGCCGGCGAAGGCGGCGCTGACCACGGTGGCCTCGAAGTGCACGCCGTCGTCGCCCTGCACCTGCACCTGCGCGTCCGGCAAGCCGGCCTCGATGAGTTTACGGATGGTTTCGGCGTCCACCGGGCTTTCCTAATAAAATGATCGGCCATTCTACCCTCCGACCGGCACCCGCATGGATGTATCGCCCCTGTCTCCCACGACGCCCGACGACGCCGGCCTGGTCGCCAGCGGCCGTCGCGTGGTCGAGATCGAGCAGGCCGCGCTGGCGGCGGTCGGCGCGCGCATCGGCGCCGAGTTCGCGGCCGCCTGCCGGCTGATCCTGGGTTCGCGCGGGCGCGTGGTCGCCACCGGCATGGGCAAGTCCGGCCACGTGGCGCGCAAGATCGCCGCCACCCTCGCCTCCACCGGCACCCCGGCGTTCTTCGTGCACCCGGGCGAGGCCGGGCATGGCGACCTGGGCATGATCACCGACGCCGATGTGGTCCTGGCGTTGTCCTACTCCGGCGAGTCCGACGAGATCCTGATGCTGCTGCCGGTGCTCAAGCGCCAGGGCAACGCGGTGATCGCGATGACCGGGCGCGCGCAATCCACGCTGGCGCGCGAGGCCGACCTGCACCTGGACGTCAGCGTGCCGGCCGAGGCCTGCCCGCTGGACCTGGCGCCGACCTCCAGCACCACCGCCTCGCTGGCGCTGGGCGATGCGCTGGCGGTGGCGCTGCTGGACGCGCGCGGCTTCACCGCCGACGACTTCGCCCGCTCGCACCCGGCCGGCAGCCTCGGCCGCCGCCTGCTACTGCACATCACCGACGTCATGCACCGCGGCGACGAACTGCCCAAGGTGCGCGAGGACGCCAGCCTCAGCGAGGCGCTGGTGGAGATGAGCCGCAAGCGCCTGGGGATGACCGCGGTGGTGGACGCCGACGATCGCCTGCTCGGGCTGTTCACCGACGGCGACCTGCGCCGCGCCCTGGACAGCGCGCTGGACGTGCGCCAGACCCGCATCGCCGAGGTGATGACCCGGCAGCCGCGTACCATCGGCGCCGACCAACTCGCCGCCGAGGCCGCACGGCTGATGGAAACCCACCAGATCAACGGCCTGATCGTGGTCGACACGGCCGGCCGCGCGGTCGGCGCGCTCAACATTCACGACCTGTTGCGCGCCAGAGTGGTTTAACAGGCTGAACCCGTTCACTGCCCGCGGTACCCCACGCCGCTGGCCCTGGCCGCTGGAAAGCCGGCCTCCCCGCCCCGATATCCCGAACATGCCCTATTCCCCGCTGGCCGACCTTCCCGCCGACCTGATCGACCGCGCCGCCCGGATCCGCCTGGCGTGCTTCGACGTGGACGGCACGCTGACCGACGGCCGCCTGTATTACGACCGCGACGGCAACGAGAGCAAGGCCTTCAACGTGCTCGACGGCCAGGGCCTGGTGCAGTTGCGCCGGCACGGCATCGACGTGGCGCTGATCACCGCGCGGCCCAGCCTGGCCGCGGAGAAGCGCGGCCAGGAGCTGGGCCTACTGGTGCAGATCGGGGTCAAGGACAAGCGCGCCGGGGTGCAGGCGCTGTGCGACGAACGCGGCATCGGCCTGGAGCAGGTCTGCTTCATGGGCGACGACCTGCCCGACCTAGCCCCGCTGCGCGTGGTCGGCCTGGCGGTGGCACCGGCCAACGCCCATCCCTGGACCGCCGAACACGTGCACTGGACCACCCGCGCCCGCGGCGGCGAAGGCGCCGCGCGCGAACTGTGCGACGTGCTGCTGGCGGCGCAAGGCCACGTCCCGTCCCTGCTGCAGGAGCATGGCGCATGAACTGGCGTACCACTCTCGGCGGCCTGCTGCTGGTCGGCGCCCTGATCAGCGGCTGGTCGGCCTGGAACCAGCGCAGCAAGCCCAGCCGCAATCCGTCCGATGAAGCCAGCGTGGACTACATCGCCCGCGACTTCGAGATCGTCAGCCTGGACAAGCAGGGCAAGGAAGCGATGACCCTGCGCGCGCCGCAGATGGAACGCAGCCGCGCCGACCAGACGATGTCGATCGTGACTCCGCTGTTCCTGCTGCCCGACGCCAACGGCCAGCACTGGGAGATGCGCAGCAAGACCGGCTGGGTCAGCGCCAACGGCGACGAACTGCGCCTGCGCGACGACGTCGCCGGCGACAGCCCCAAGGTGCCCAGCATCCCACCCACCACCTTCCGCACCCAGAGCCTGGACGTCTTCCCGCAGACCAACAGCGCACGCACCGCCGACCCGGTCACGATGACCCGGCCCGGTATGATGCAGTCCGGCGTCGGCTTCGAGATCGACTTGAAGTCCCGGCAGTACAAGCTCCTTTCACAGGTCAAGACACGCTATGAACCGAACGCTGCCCGCTAAGCTCGCGCTGCTCGCCCTGCTGCTGCCCGCACTGGCGATGGCCAAGTCGTCCGATCGCAATCAGCCGATGGATATCACTTCCGCCAGCCAGAGCGGCAACATGCTCGACGACAACGGCAAGATCCGTTACTCGGGCAATGTCGTCATCATTCAGGGCACGCTCGAAATCCATGCCGACACCGCCGACCTGTTCAAGAAGAACGGCGACATCGATCGCGTCGTGCTGACCGGCAAGCAGGCCACCCTGAAGCAGGAACTGGACGATGGCTCGCCGATGGACGCGGTCGCCGACAACATCGACTACAAGGTGCCCACCGACACGGTGATCCTCACCGGCAATTACCGCATGACCTCGCCCAAGGGCACCAACGCCGGCCAGCGCATGGTCTACAACACCAAGACTGGCGACATGCAGGGCGGTGGCGACGGCACGCGCGTGCACACGGTGATCCAGCCGAAGAACGCTGGCGCTGCTCCGGGCGCCACGCCTGCCAATGGCACCAAGCCCGCCGCCAAGCCGGCCGCGGCACCCGCCAAGCCGGCCAAGCCGGCCAAGCAAGGAGGCCAGTGATGCTGCTCGCCGAAGGCCTGCGCAAGCGCTACAAGCAGCGCGAAGTGGTGCGCGATTTTGCGCTGACCCTGGAGGCCGGCGAAGTGGTCGGCCTGCTCGGCCCCAACGGTGCCGGCAAGACCACCTGCTTCTACATGATCGTCGGCCTGGTCGACGCCGATGCCGGGCGCATCGTGCTCGACGGCAACGACATCACCGCGCTGCCGATGTACAAGCGCGCCAAGCTCGGCGTCGGCTACCTGCCGCAGGAACCGTCGGTATTCCGCAAGCTCAGCGTCGCCGACAACATCCGCCTGGTGCTGGAACTGCGCGAGGACCTGGACGCCGCCGGCCAGGAACGCGAACTGGTGGCGCTGCTGGACGAACTGCAGATCAGCCACGTCGCCGACCAGCTCGGCGCCAGCCTCTCCGGCGGCGAGCGCCGTCGCTGCGAGATCGCCCGCGCGCTGGCGGCAAAGCCTCGGCTGATGCTGCTCGACGAGCCCTTCGCCGGCGTCGACCCGATCTCGGTCGGCGAAATCCAGCGCATCGTCACCCACCTCAAGCAGCGCGGCATCGGCGTGTTGATCACCGACCACAACGTGCGCGAAACCTTGGGAATCTGCGACCGGGCGTATATCCTCAACGAGGGCAGCGTGTTGGCGCAGGGCTCCCCGGAAATGCTTCTTGCGAACTCAGAGGTGAGAAGAGTTTACCTCGGAGAAACATTCAAACTTTGATGTTAGTTTGAGGATATCGCATTGACCTTAGGATCGGTGGAAAAAACAAACCTTTTTTCCACCACTCCCCCAACGACCTCAGACGTTTCCAACAACCCATAAGCCGGAGTAGGAGGACCAAAAATTCCAGAAACAAGACCCTCATCATCCTTATTTACAGACATATTTACCTTACCAACGCAGACAGATGTGCCACACTCAAAATCGATACCACTGACATCATTGCGCGCTGCAAGCTTCTCTTTCATCGCAGATAGATAAATTTTCTTTAACTCCTGCGCCTCCGGATCGCCGGCATACTTACCCGCGAAACCACGAAGCAGAGTCGGAAAATTATCTCTATCGAGAAGCTTCTTGGCCTTGCTTAAAGACAGAGCATCGCCAGAGAGTAAAGAACTCTCCCCGATCGAAGCTTCAACTCCACTCTCCTTATTCGCACCATCAGCAGCAGCAAGCACATCGCCCTTGACTAAAGGGTCACCAGAGGCGTTAGCCACCGATCTAGCGGAATTACTTCCCGCCACCTTGTCCTTATCAGCGGGCAGTGCAACACTCCCGTCTCCAGCTCTACCGACCATCTTTCCGATGCGAGAGGGCCCAAAAAAATAAAAAGCCACCACAAAAAGAAGTGCGACGGAACAGAAGATAACAAGCACCTTTTTCATCGCACCCCCAATTAGAACATTTGCATTGACGCCTCATTCGGAAGCGCAATTTACCGTTATATCAATTTCCAGGCTTGGGAGTGCCGGGAGTACTAAATCTCATAGTGACTTGGCCGCCGCAACAATCAGCGACTTGAAAACCTCCACCACTAATAGTAACGACACAACTATTAGTACAGCTGTAGTTGACCCCATTAATAGTAACCGAATCTGCGAATGCGGCCGTTGTGACCGCAAGCAATAACACGCCAGTGAATTTCTTAACAAAAGCTGGTACGGCCATGATAACAAACTCCTTTTTGTATTAGCCTATTGGTTATCCGCAAAAGCTCCATTGCAAAGCTGACGCTCGTGATGCATATCACACCAATCAATTCGGCGTCAACACAAATGTCAAACACCGTTACAGCGGGGCCCTGCCGCCGAGTGCAAGTAACTTCTCCGAGACAACGCTAAGATTCAGAACCGCTTCACTGCTGAGTACACACGAAGGATGAAAGCACGGCTGCAGACATCGCTGGGACAGCACCTGGTCATGACGCCGCAGTTGCGGCAGGCGATCAAGCTGTTGCAGATGTCCAGCGCCGAACTGGAAGTGGAGATCGCCGAGGCGGTGGAGAGCAATCCGCTGCTGGAATGGTCCGAGGACGCCGCACCGGCGTTCGAACGCGGCGACGGCGCCGATCATGGCCATGAGCACGACCACGCGACAGGCGAGACGCGCAGCGACGGCGATGGCGACCGGGGCGAATCCGCGCCGGCCAGCGACGGCGCCGACTGGGCCGAGGCCGAACCGGCCTGGGCCGGCGGCAGCGGCGGTTCGTTCGACGACGACGACCTCGGCAGCGCGGCCGAGCGCGTGGCCGAGCCGGACACCCTGATCGACCACCTGCTGTGGCAGTTGCACCTGTCGCCGCTGTCCGCGCGCGACCGCAGCATCGGCGCGGCGCTGATCGACGCGCTGGACGACGATGGCTAC
This sequence comes from Xanthomonas sp. SHU 199, assembly GCF_000364665.1. Classification (NCBI taxonomy): domain Bacteria; kingdom Pseudomonadati; phylum Pseudomonadota; class Gammaproteobacteria; order Lysobacterales; family Lysobacteraceae; genus Xanthomonas; species Xanthomonas sp. SHU 199. Next base: position 15,162 of record NZ_AQOI01000743.1, on the reverse strand, counting down.
CTGCGCGAACCGCTGGCCGCGATCGCCGAGACCCTGCGCCCGGACATCGCCGCCGAGGAGGACGAGATCCTCACCGTGCTGCACCAGATCCAGCGCTTCGACCCGGCCGGCATCGCCGCGCGCACCCTGGGCGAATGCCTGACCCTGCAATTGGACACCCTGCCCGAGGACACGCCGGGGCTGGCGCTGGCCCGCATCATCGCCAACGGTCCGCTGGAGCGGTTGCCGCGCAGCGGCGTGGCCGGGCTGGCCCACGAACTCAAGCGTCCGACGGCGGAGGTCGACACCGCGGTCGCGCTGCTGCGCTCGCTGGACCCGCGCCCGGGCAAGCAGATCGGCGAACTGGGCAGCGACACCTACGTGGTGCCCGATTGCGTGGTCTGGCGCCAGCGCGGGGTCTGGCATGCGGCGCTGTCGGCGCACGCCCAGCCCAAGGTCACCATCCACCGCGGCTACGAGCGGCTGATCCGCCAGTGCGGCGAAAGCGACGCCGGCTATCTGCGCGGGCAACTGCAGGAAGCGCGCTGGCTGCTGAAGAGCCTGGAGGCGCGCGGCGAGACCCTGCTCAAGGTGACGCGCTGCCTGCTCAAGCAGCAGGCCGGCTTCCTGGAGTTCGGCGAACAGGCGCTGCGGCCGCTGACCCTGCGCGAGATCGCCGGCGAACTGGGCCTGCACGAGAGCACCATCTCGCGCGCCATCGCCCGCAAGTACGTGCGCACCCCGCGCGGCACCATCCCGCTGCGCGCCTTCTTCGCCTCGGGCATCGACACCGACAGCGGCGGCGAGGCGTCCAGCACGGCGATCCAGGCGATGATCCGGCGGCTGATCGAGGCGGAAAATCCGCGCAAGCCGCTTTCTGACGCCAAGCTGGCCGACCTGCTGAAAAGTGCCGGCGTGCCTGTAGCGCGCCGCACCGTAGCGAAGTATCGTGAGGCCATGAACATTTCCGCCTCCCACGAACGCGTTCGAATCGGCTAGCGGCGGCGGCGATGGTTCATAGGTGTGAAACCCGAACCAAGGAGTATCCGATGCGTATCGAGACCTACGGCCAGCAGATCGAAGTCACCCCCGCCCTGCGCGAGTATGTGGAGACCAAGCTGCAACGGCTGAAGCGACACTACGAGGAAACCATCGAGGTCCGCGCCCAGCTGGCGCTGCGCAAGCCCGACCACCACGTCGAGGCCACGGTCAACGTCCCCGGCCGCACCCTGCACGCCGACGCCAGCGCGCAGACCATGTACGCGGCGATCGACCTGCTCGCCGACAAGCTGGACCGGCTGATCATCAAGCACAAGGAAAAGAAGCACGACCACCACGCGGCCGAGGTGCGCGACAATCTCGCGTGATCCTCCCCACGTTGCGCCGCCATGCCCTTGACCGATCTGATGGCGGCCGTCAGCACCCAGGTGCTTCCGGCCGCCGATCGCGACACCCTGCTGCACACCGCCGCCGGTCTGCTGGCCTGCCAGCAGGCCGGCGCCGATGAACTCTTCGCCAGCCTGCGCGAGCGCGAGCAGCTCGGCAGCACCGCCATCGGCCACGGCATCGCCATCCCGCACGGCCGCGCGCCGGACCTGGACGCCCCACGTGGCGCGCTGCTGCGCCTGCAACAGCCGATCGATTTCGACGGCCAGGGCACCCTGGTCGACCTGATCTTCGCCATGGCGGTCCCGGCGCACTACACCCACCAACACCTGATGCTGCTGTCCGAACTGGCCGAGCAGTTCTCCATCGAGGAATTCCGCGACGCCCTGCGCAATGCGCCGGACGCCGCCGCACTGTATGCGCTGCTCGGCGGCGCGCCACGGGCCGCCGCATGAACACCAGCATCGACGCACGCGAGCTGTTCGACCAGCAGCGCGACCGCCTCGGCCTGCGCTGGATCGCCGGGCACAAGGGCGAACACCGGGTGCTGGAGGCCGGCAATGCGGTCTCGCGGCGGCCGTCGCTGGCCGGCTATCTCAACACCATCTACCCCAACAAGGTGCAGATCCTCGGCACCGAGGAACTGGCCTGGCTGGACTCGCTGGACGCGCGCCAGCGCTGGGAGACCATCGAGAAGATCGTGCAGGTGCGGCCGTTGGCGCTGGTGGTCACCAAGAACCAGTCGTGCCCGGAAGACCTGCGCGCGGCCGCCGACGAATCCGACACGCCGCTGTGGGTCTCGCCCAAGCGCGGCCACGAACTGCTCAATCACCTGTCCTACCACCTGGCACGCACGCTGGCGCCGCGGGTGATCCTGCATGGCGTGTTCATGGAGATCTACTCGATCGGCGTGCTGATCACCGGCGAGGCGGGTTCGGGCAAGAGCGAACTGGCGCTGGAACTGCTCAGCCGCGGCCACCGCCTGGTCGCCGACGACGCCCCCGAATTCACCCAGATCGCCCCCGACGTGCTCGACGGCACCTGCCCGGAACTGCTGCAGGACCTGCTGGAAGTGCGCGGGCTCGGCGTGCTCAACGTGCGCGAGATGTTCGGCGACACGGCTGTAAAGAAGAACAAGTACCTTCGGCTCATCGTGCACCTGACCCGGCCCATGACCGAGCCCACGCCCCATGGCTACGAACGTCTCACCGGTGATTCCGGGACCCGCCACGTGCTGGACCTGGACGTGCCGCTGATCACCCTGCCGGTGATGCCCGGCCGCAACCTGGCGGTGCTGACCGAGGCCGCCACGCGCCTGCACATCCTGCGCACCAAGGGCATCGATCCGGCGGCGATGTTCATCGCCCGCCACAGCAACCTGCTGGAGCGGCGCAGCCCATGACCGACGGCGCCCCCACCTCCTCCCTGGTCATCGTCAGCGGCCTGTCCGGCTCCGGCAAGTCGGTGGCACTGAAGACCTTCGAGGACCTGGACTACTACTGCGTCGACAACCTGCCGGTGGAACTGCTGCCGGCCTTCGTCAAGAGCCTGGTGCGCGAGGATGCCGGCCCCAGCAAGCTGGCGGTGGGCATCGACGTGCGCAGCCGCCACAGCGACCTGAGCCAGCTCTCGCGCTGGCGCGAGGCGGTGGCGCAGTTCGGCCTGGATGCGCGACTGCTGTTCTTCGACGCCAACGACGAGGCGCTGATCAAGCGCTACGCCGACACCCGCCGGCGCCATCCGCTGTCGCGCCAGGGCCTGTCGCTGCCGGAAGCGATCGAGCGCGAGCGCGCCCTGACCGAGCCGCTGCGCGAGGCGGCCGATGCGGTGATCGACACCAGCACGCTCAACGTGCACCAGCTACGCCGGCGGGTCACCACCGAGTTCGCGCTGTCCAGCGAGAACACCCTGTCGCTGCTGTTCGAGTCCTTCGCCTACAAGCGCGGGGTGCCGGCCGAGGCGGATTTCGTGTTCGATGCGCGGGTGCTGCCGAATCCGCACTGGGACCCGGAACTGCGGCCGATGACCGGCCGCGACAGCGGCGTGCGCGAGTACCTGGACGCGCAACCGGACGTGCAGCGCTACACCGCGCAACTGATCGACTTCCTCGACACCTGGCTGCCGCGGCTGCGCAACGACACCCGCAGCTACGTGACCATCGCCTTCGGCTGCACCGGCGGCAAGCACCGCTCGGTCTACCTGGCCGAACGCCTGGCCCGCCACGCCCGCGAACAGGGCTGGCCGGAAGTGGCGACCTTCCATCGCGAGCAGGATTGATCGAAAAGCCGGGATTCGGGATCGGGGATTCGGGATTGGCAAAAGCGGCATTGCTCTGGCTCTTGCGAATCCCCAATCCCGAATCCCCAATCTCCGCTCACCACAGGCATTCCCTGCGCCCTGCCTGACCTGTTAACGTTCTCCCATGGCCTGTGGCATTCTCCTCATCACCCACCCTGGGATCGGCGCCGCGCTGCTGAGCGTGGCGACCCGGCTGTTGCGGCAATTGCCGCTGAAAACCGAAGCCTTCGAGGTGCCGTTCGACGCCGACCTCGACGCGCTGCTACCGAACGCATCTGCCGCGTTGCGGCGGGTGGACGACGGCGATGGCGTGCTGGTGGTGACGGATCTGTACGGCGCCAGCCCGAGCAACCTCGCCGCGCGGCTGGCGCGCCTGGGCACGCCGGTGCGGCGCGTGTCGGCGTTGAGCCTGCCGATGTTGCTGCGGATCATGAACTACCCCGAACAAGGACTGGAGCAGTTGCCCGCGACCGCCGCCGCCGGCTCGCGCAACGGCGTGGTGATCGACGATGCTTGAACGCGAACTGCTGGTCTCCAACCGCCTCGGCCTGCACGCCCGCGCCACTGCCAAGCTGGTGCAGACGCTGTCCTCGTTCCGCTGCAACGCCACGCTGGCGGCCAAGGGCCGCGAGGTCAACGCCAAGAGCATCATGGGCGTGATGCTGCTGGCCGCCGCACAGGGCACGCCGGTGACGGTGCGGGTGGACGGCGCCGACGAAGCCGAGGCGCTCAAGGCCGTGGTCGACCTGTTCGAGCGGCGCTTCGACGAGGACAGCTGAGCATGCGCCGCCGGCGGCCGCAGGCAGGGACGCGGTGCCGCCGCACGGGGCACGCGCGGTGAGCGTGCGCATCGCCGGCCATGGCGCCTCGCGCGGCAATGCCCTGGGCCGGGCGCGGGTGCGCCTACCGCATGCGCTGGAGGTGGCCGAGCAACGCATCGGCGCCGCACAGATCCCCGAAGAACTCGACCGCCTGCACCGCGCGGTGGACGCCGCGCGCGAGGAGATGCACGGCCTGCGCCAGCGCCTGCACGGCGCCCTGGCCAAGGAGGTCGGCGAATTCCTCGACCTGCACGCGCTGCTGCTCGACGACCCGGAACTGCTGCACGGCCTGGACGAACTGATCCGCACCGGCCGCTACAGCGCCGACTACGCGCTGCGCCTGCAGCGCGACCGCCTGGCGACCGTGTTCGACGACATGGAGGACGCCTACCTCAAGAGCCGCATGGACGATCTGGACCATGTGATCGGGCGGATCCATGCGTTCCTGCAGAAGCGCCAGCCGGACAGCGAAGGCCTGGCCGGCGAGATCCTGGTGTGCGAGAACGTGGCGCCGTCGGAACTGGCGCAACTGCAGGCGCAGGGCGTAGTCGGCATCGTCACCAGCGCCGGTAGCACGTTGTCGCACAGCGCGATCCTGGCGCGCAGCCTGCACCTGCCGCTGGTGGTCGGCGTCGCCGACGCGCTGCAGAAGATCAACGACGGCGACGTGCTGATCATCGACGGCACCCAGGGCGCGGTGCTGGTCGACCCGACCCCGGACGACCTGCGCGACTACCGCTGCCGCGTGCGCGAGCAGGCCAAGCTGCAGCGCAGCCTGGGCAAGCTGCGCTCCAAGCCCAGCCGCACCCGCGACGGCGTGGACATCACCCTGCTGGCCAATGCCGAGTCGCGCGACGACGTCACCCGCGCGCATGCGCTCGGCGCCGACGGCCTGGGCCTGTACCGCACCGAATTCCTGTTCCTGCAGCGCGAGGCGCTGCCCGACGAGGAAGAACAGTTCCACACCTACCGCGACGCGGTGCTGGGCATGAGCGGCCGGCCGGTGACCATCCGTACCCTGGACCTGGGCGCGGACAAGGCCGATCGCACCGGCCTGACCATGAGCAACGAAGAAAACCCGGCGCTGGGGCTGCGCGGCGTGCGCCTGTCGCTGGCCCGGCCCAAGGTCTCCGACACCCAGCTGCGCGCGCTGCTGCGCGCCTCCGCCTACGGCCCGGTGCGGGTGCTGGTGCCGATGGTCAGCACGCGCGAGGAACTGCTGGCGATGCGCCGCCACCTCAAGCGCATCGCCGCGCAGTTGCGCCGCGACGGTCATGCCATCGCCGAGCAGGTGCAACTCGGCGCGATGATCGAGGTGCCGGCCGCAGCGCTGGCCCTGGATACCTTCATCGACACGATCGACTTCCTGTCGATCGGCACCAACGACCTGGTGCAGTACCTGCTCGCCGCAGACCGCAACAACGAAGCAGTGGCCGCGCTGTATTCGCCGCTGCATCCGGCGGTGCTGCGGCTGATCGCGCAGGTGATCGCCACCGGCCAGGCCCATGGCAAGCCGGTGGCGGTGTGCGGCGAGATCGCCGGCGACCCGGCGCTGACGCCGATGCTGCTGGCGCTGGGGCTGCGCGAGTTCAGCCTGCACCCGGCGACGATGCTGGAAGTACGCCAGGTGATCCGCGACACCGACCTGCAGACCCTGCGCCAGCGCGGCGCCAAACTGCTGCAGGCGCGCGACCGCAAGGGCATCGAGCGTTGGCTGGCTTGAGAGCCGGGATTGGGGATTGGGGATTGGGGATTGGGGATTCGGGATTCGGGATTCGGGATTGGGGATTGGGGATTGGGATGAAGCCGGTCGGCTGCGGAACGCAGGGATTCGATTGAAGGATGCCGGTTGCGGCATCCTGCGCTGCGCGCTTCGATGAAAAAATCGCCAACGCTCTGGGCAGCAACCGCACGGTTCCGACAGCGCCTGCCCCGCCGCCTTTTTGTGGGAGGGGCTTCAGCCCCGACGCTTTACCGATAAAGCGTCGGGGCTGAAGCCCCTCCCACAGAGGAGCGAAGCGCCTCACGCTCGCGCAGAAGCATCGAATCCCCAATCCCGACTCCCCAATCCCCGCCATCCACTGTGCTTCCCGCAACATGCAGGCGATAATGTTGGGATGAACATCTGACCCACCGCGTTTCTCCGGAGCGCGGCCTCACCCCAAGGGAGCAGCGCATGGCCGACGCCGTCCGCCACGACAAGACCGCGCGGCAGCTGCGCATGCTGTCCGATGCGCTGGACAGCGGGCGCCTGGGCCCGGTGCGGCGCCTGGTCAATACGCTGGCGCCGGCCGAGATCGGCAACCTGCTGGAGTCGTTGCCGCCGGGCAAGCGCGAGGTGGTGTGGGGGCTGGTCGATCCGGAGGACGACGGCGAGGTGCTGGTCCACGTCGGCGAGGAAGTGCGCGAGAGCCTGCTCGCGGACATGGACCCGGACGAAATCGTCGCCGCGGTCGAAGACCTGGACATCGACGACCTGGCGAACCTGGTCGAGGACTTGCCGGACACGGTCATCGACGAAGTGCTCAAGTCGATGGACCGCGAGAACCGCGAGCGGCTCGAGCAGGTGCTGTCGTATCCCGAGGACAGCGCCGGCCGCCTGATGAATCCGGACGTGGTCACCGTGCGCGCCGACGTCAACGTCGACGTGGTGCTGCGCTACCTGCGCCTGCGCGGCGAACTGCCGGACCACACCGACCACCTGTTCGTGGTCAGCCGCCGCCACCAGTACCTGGGGCGGGTGTCGCTGGCGGCGCTGGTCACCCACGAGGACTCCACCCCGATCAACCGGCTGATCGACGACGAGCAGCCGGCGATCGACGTCGGCGAAGGCGCCGACGAGGTCGCGCGGCAGTTCTCCGACCACGACTGGATCTCCGCGCCGGTGGTGGACGACAACAACATCCTGCTCGGCCGCATCACCATCGACGACGTGGTCGACATCATCCGCGACCAGGCCGAGCACCAGGCGATGAGCGCCGCCGGCCTGGACGAGGACGAGGACCTGTTCAGCCCGGTGCGGCGCGCGTTCCGGCGCCGCCTGCTGTGGCTGACGATCAACCTCGGCACCGCCTTCATTGCCTCCAGCGTGGTCGGCCAGTTCGAGGGCACCATTGCCAAGCTGGTGGCACTGGCCGCGCTGATGCCGATCGTGGCCGGCATGGGCGGCAACGCCGGCACCCAGGTGCTGGCGCTGATGGTGCGCGGCCTGGCCCTGGGCCAGATCGGCGCCTCCAACGTGATCGTGCTGCTGCGCAAGGAACTGTCGGTGGCGCTGATCAACGGCCTGGCGCTGGGCATCGGCCTGGGCCTGATCGTGCTGCTGTGGTTCAAGCAGCCGCTGCTGTCGCTGGTGATCGGCTCGGCGCTGACCATCAACCTGCTCACCGCCGCGCTGGGCGGCGTGCTGGTGCCGCTGACGCTCAAGCGCCTGGGCTTCGATCCGGCGCTGGCCGGCGGGGTGATCCTGACCACGCTGACCGACGTGATGGGCTTCCTCAGCTTCCTCGGCCTGGCCACCTTGGTCCTACTGTAGGGCGTATGCGTACGGCGGGCGCGGTTCCCGCCGGCGCGCCGCACGGAGCGGCAGCAGCGCGCGTCGCCGCATCCACCGGTGCACGACGGTCACGCCACGCCAGCACGCGCCTTGGCCGCCGGCTGACTGGCGCATGTCCGCCGCCCCTGCCCGGGTTGTCGTGGAGACGTCCCGCCCACGATACTGCGGCCTTCCCATCCGAGGGCCGGCCATGTCGATGCGTTCGTTGCTGCTTCTGCTGTGCCTGTCGATGGTCGGCTGCAGCACTCTGCCCAGCGACCCGGCCACCGGCCACTTCGTCAGCCGCCAGCTCAGCCTCGACGGACGCATCTACCGCTACCAGGTGTTCGTGCCGGCGCCGGCGCATCGCCAGGGCCCGGTGCCGGTGGTGCTGTTCCTGCACGGCTCCGGCGAGCGCGGCGACGATGGCCGCGACCAGACCACGGCTGGACTGGGCCCGTACCTGCGCCGCCACCTGGCCGATTTCCCGGCCTTGGTGGTGATGCCGCAGGCACCCGACGGCGAGGAATGGAACGGCGCCAACGCGACCATGGCGCTGCAGGCGCTGGACGACAGCAGCGCCGAGTTCAACGGCGACCCGCAGCGCACCTACCTGACCGGCATGTCGATGGGCGGCTACGGCACCTGGGAGATCGCCCTGAAGCAGCCGCAGCGCTTCGCCGCGCTGGTACCGATCTGCGGCGCGATCCTCTCCCCGCACGAAGACCGCGAATACCTGGTGGTGACGCCGGTGGCCTATCTGGCCGATCCCTACAGCGCCCTGGCGCAGCGCCTGCGACATGTGCCGGTGTGGATCTTCCACGGCGCCCAGGACGACGTGGTGCTGCCGCACGACGACCGCAAGATCGTCCGTGCATTCAAGAACCTCGACGCCGACGTGCGCTACACCGAATACCCGCAGGGCAACCACAACGCCTGGGATGCCACCTACCGCGACCCGAAGATGTGGCAGTGGCTGTTCGCGCAGAAGCGCAGCGACGCCGCCACGCAGACGACCGCCGACAACTGAGCGCGGCCCGCCCTGCGCCGCGCGCACCTGCGCGACGGCGTAGCCGGCCTGGCCGCGCACTGCCGATCTTCGATCACCGTTCGATGCAGGGGGATGCATGCGACACAAGGGGATGCTGTGCGCCATCGTGTGCGCGCTGTTGGCCTGCGCCGGCCACGGCGCGACGGCACAGGCGCTGACCAAACCGGTCACCACCTACCTGCAGAGCAAGGCGGCGACCGCCCGCCCCGGCGTGGAATACCGCAAGGACATCGCCGCGCTGCAGACACGCTTGGACAGCATGGATGCGGCGGACATCGCCCTGCTGGACCGGATCATCGCCCATTGCAGCAGCTGGCAACGGCCCGGCCTGCGCGTGATCAGCGTCGCCGACGTGCACGAGTACGAGGCCTACATGGCCGCCCATGACGACGGCCAGCCGACCGAATGGATCGACCTCAGTTGCGCCAACGCACTGCAGATGCGTGGCTTTGCCGCCGCCGCACAACGGCAGTGGTCGGAGGCGCTGGCATGGCTTGATCAGGCCATCGCGCTCGGGCCGTATCTGTTCTCCGCCTACACCGAACGCGGCTATGCGTTGCGCAACCTCGGGCGCACGGACGAAGCGCTCGCCAGCTATCGGCAGGCGCTGGCCCTGGCCGACGTCTCGCCGCGGGCGCGGGCAGGCCGCGCGATCGCGCTACGCGGCATCGGCTCGCTGTTGATCGACACCCCGGACAAGGCCGGCGCCCGCGCGGCCCTGCAGCAGTCGCTGGAGCTTGAACCCGGCAATGCTGTCGCCCTGCACGAACTGCGGTATCTCGACCAGATGGAGGCGGCAGCGTCGCAAGCGCATTAGGCCCTGCCCACGCTTCCGCGCATGCCGCGCCGAGGTGATGCACGCCTCCGGCAGCGGCACCGCCGCAGGCCTGTGTGCATGGGTCCACTGCCACGCCGATCGGCGCGGGCCTGGCAGGTGCGTCGCCGACACGCGCAGCGTACGTCGATGGCCGGCAACACCGACGGTGCGATCGGGCCCAACACGGCGAACATGGCCGCTGCGGTGCAGGCAGTGCGCAGCGGCAGCGGCCCCGCGTGACGCGTCCGGTCGACGACGACAGTTCCAGCTGCGCGACGCCATCGGCTGTGCGGCGACGCGCCAAACCGCGTACAGTCCGCGCTTTCGTGCATAGGCCCGGCATGGCGACCGCCCCCTCTTCATCGCAGACCGCGTTCCAGGCCCGCCTGCGCGCCCTGCAACCGAGCGCAGCGCTGGTCGCCGGCGCGGCGATTCCGCCACTGCTGGTGCCGGCACACGACGACGCCGCTGCGTTGCAATTCAGCGACAGCGGACGCTGGCTGTTGCAGGTGCTGGATGCGCTGGACGCGCTGCACCAGGCAAGCCAGGCCACCCGCCTGTCCGCCGATGCGCTGCGCCGCGATCAGAAGTTCGCACCGCCCGGACGGCCGTCGCTGCACCTGGTGCAGTTGCGCCAGCAGCAGGCGGCCGCGCAGCAGGCCGTGCGTCGTGCCAACCAGACGCTGGCGCAGGCCGCCGCCGGCTTCGTGCGCAGCGCCGGGCTGACGCCACCACCGCGGACCGGGCCGGTGGCGTTCGTGCAAGGATGGCTCGCACGCCATCTGGGGTAGCGGCACCGCGGTGCCGCGCGGCCCGGGCGTGCATCGATATACGGGCCACCACGCCGCGCGTGTCTACGCAAGCTAAACCGCGGGCGCCGGAGCGCCCATGCCAGCCCGGCCTGCACCTGCCCCGCTGCTATCCTGCACGCCCCTCGGACTCCGCTGCCCGACGCCCCATGCCCCTGCCCGCTCTCGTTGCCCTCCCCTGCCCTGCCCCGGCGGCCTGCTCGCGCACGCGCCTTGGCGCCCGTGCCACGGCTGCGGCGGCATGAGCATGCCCGGCGCGCACACGGCCACTTTCGCCACCTGGGGCATCTGCGCGCTGGCCACGGCCGGGGTGATCACGCGGCCGTTCAAGCTGCCCGAGGCGTGCTGGGCGGTGGGCGGCGCGCTGCTGCTGATGGTGCTGGGGCTGATGCCCGGCGGCGAGGCGTGGCAGGCGGTGCTGAAGGGCCTGGACGTGTACCTGTTCCTGATCGGCATGATGCTGCTGTCGGAAACCGCGCGCGCCGAAGGCCTGTTCGACTGGGTGGCGATGCATGCGGTGAACCTGGCCAAGGGCTCGACCCAGCGCCTGTTCGCGCTGGTGTTCGGCGTCGGCATCGTGGTCACCGCGTTCCTGTCCAACGACGCCACCGCGGTGGTGCTGACCCCGGCGGTGTACGCGGCCGCGCGCAAGGCCGGCGCCAAGCCGTTGCCGCTGCTGTTCGCCTGCGCGCTGATCGCCAACGCCGCCAGCTTCGTGCTGCCGATCTCCAACCCCGCCAATCTGGTGCTGTACGGCGGCAAGATGCCGACCCTGGGCGCGTGGATGGCCGCGTTCGCGCTACCGTCGCTGCTGGCGATCGGGGTGACTTTCGTGATGCTGCGCTGGGCCGAGCGCAAGGACCTGACCGGCCATTGCGCCACGCGCGTGGACACGGTGCCGCTGACCCGCGGCGGCACCTTCGCCCTGGTCGGCATCCTCGCCACCGCCGCGCTGCTGGTCGGCGTCTCCGCGCTCGGCCTGGACCTGGGCCTGCCGACCTGTCTGGCCGGCCTGGCGACGCTGGGCGTGGTGTGCCTGGGTGGTCGCCAGTCGCCGCTGCCGATGGCCAAGGCGGTGTCGTGGTCGGTGCTGCCGCTGGTCGCCGGCCTGTTCGTGCTGGTGGAGGCGCTGTCGCGCACCGGCGTGATCGGCCTGCTCGCGCGCACCCTGGCCGACGCCGCTGCGCACTCGCCGCAGGCCACCGCCGGCATCGCCGGCACCCTGCTGGCGTTCGGCTCCAACCTGATGAACAACCTGCCCGCCGGCCTGATCGCCAGCACCACCGTGGCCCAGGCACAGCCGCCGCAACTGGTGGTGGACGCGCTGCTGATCGGCGTGGACCTGGGCCCGAACCTGTCGATCACCGGCTCGCTGGCGACCATCCTGTGGCTCACCGCGATCCGCCGCGAAGGCGAGGACGTGGGCTTCTGGCGCTTCCTCAAGGTCGGCGCGCTGGTGATGCCGCCGGCGCTGCTGTGCGCGCTGGGTGCGCGGCTGCTGCTGGGCTGAGTCGCGCGCGCCCACTTCGTGGATTGCCCATGGCGGCCAGCCCGCGGAATGGGCACCCAGGCCCGGCCTGCAGCGACCGCGGGTCGGCCGCGGCGGCTTCTACCGCACCGCGTCGCGGCCGAAGCCGCTGCTCCGAGGGAGTCTGCGAGCTGTCGGTGCCGTCATAGGAGCGGCTTCAGCCGCGACAGGCTTACCACGGCAACTGCCGCGGTTGATCCATGAAAAGCAACAAGCGCCGCTGTTACGGCAGCAGACATGACGCGCGCGGAGCCCGCGCCTGTGGGAGCGACGTCAGTCGCCACGAGCGAAGCCCGACACCGGCCGACACCCTCGCGCGTCGGGACGGAAGTCCCTCCCACAACGGCATGCGGCCACCGCTGGAGCGCGCGCCCTACCCTGCGCGCAGCCGCCGCGCCACGCCGCTGACCACGGCAATGACCGCGGTCAGCGCCGCCATCGACAGGAACTGCGTACGGGTGTCCGGCGAGGCCACCAGCAGGCCGAAGATCAGCGCCAGGATCGCCAGCGCCAGCACGGTGAGCACCGGATAGCCGCGCATGCGGAACGGCAGGCGGGTGCCGGCACGGTCGGCGCGCGCACGCAGGATCAACTGCGACAGCAGCGAGATCGTCCACACCAGCAGGCAGGTGGCGCCGACGATGTTCAGCAGCACCGGCAGCACGCGGTTGGGATACAGCAGCTCCAGCACCGCAGCGACGAAGCCGAACAGCACGCTGGCCAGCACCGCCAGCCACGGCACCTGCTGGCGGCTGGACGCGGCCAGCGCGCGCGGCGCTTCGCCGCGCTGGGCCAGCGAGAAGATCATCCGCGAGGCACCGTACAGATTGGCGTTGAGCGCCGACAGCAGCGCGATCACCGCGATCAGGGTGATGCCGGTGGCGGCGCCGGGAATCCGGGCCACCTGCAGCACCGCGGCGAACGGCGAACTCAGCGCCTGGCTCTGCCACGGCACCACCGCAATGATCACGCTCAGCGAGCCGATGTAGAACACCAGGATGCGCCAGGCGACGGTGCGGATGGCGCGGGCGATGCTGCGCTCCGGATCGGCGGTCTCGGCCGCGGCCACCGCCACGATCTCGGTGCCGCCGAACGCGAACACCACCACCAGCAGCGCGGCACCGATGCCAGCCAGGCCCTTCGGCGCGAAGCCGCCGTTGCCGGTGACGTTGGACAGGCCCGGCGAGGCCACCCCGGGCAGCCAGCCGGCCAGCAAGGCGATGCCGACCAGGATGAAGCCGACGATCGCCGCGACCTTGAGGATGGCGAACCAGAATTCGAACTCGCCGAAATTGCGCACGCCCAGCAGGTTGATCGCGGTGAACGCGGCCATGAACGCGATCGCGGCCAGCGGTACGGGCAAGCCCGGCCACACCGTCGCCAGCAGGCCGGCGGCGCCCACGGCCTCGGCGGCGATCACGATCACCAACTGCAGCCACCACAGCCAGCCCACGGTGGCGCCGGCGGTCGGTCCCATCGCGTCGGCGGCGTACACCGAGAACGCGCCGCTGGCCGGCTTGGCCGCCGCCATCTCGCCCAGCGCGTTCATCACGATGATCACCAGCGCGCCGGCGACCAGATAAGAAATCAGCACCGCGGGCCCTGCCGCGTGCACGCCGACGCCGGAGCCCAGGAACAGGCCGGCGCCGATCGCGCTGCCCAATCCCATCATGATCAGTTGCCGCGGTTTCAGCGCATGGCGCAAGGCGGGTGCGGCGGCAGGCGGGACAGGCGCGGACGGATGCGGCATCGGCTCGGTCGGGTGCGGAAAACGCGACACGATACAGGCTGGCGACGATGCCGTGCGGCTACGCGCGCGTTTGGCCGCCTGCGAGCGCGGATCGGCGCACAGCGGCGGCATGGCTGCTGCAACGCAGCGCGGATCCGCGCACGCGGCCGCGATGCACACCGCCGCGGCGGACGGCGAGCGCCTTGCTGGCGGCCCTCCCACGTCCGGCAAGAGGACGGCACCGCTCGATGCCCGACAGGTACGGATTTGCCTTACTCGCAGCCATCGCGGACTTTTGCTACATCTCGTTGATTTTGCATATTGACAGCGATACTAACGTCAGAAATACTGAACTCGACGCCCGCCGAATCTCCTATCTCCGTACCAGCCGATGAGGGCATGCACGCGGAGCCAGGAGGACGGCAGGCGACGACGGACCGGGAGACGGCCCGTTGCGGGCGCTCAGGCCGGAAAGGACCACGGCTGCCGCTCGTCCCATGGCGTACAGGTCCGTACCATCCAGACAAGGAGAGACACCATGATCAAACCGTTGCTGACCCTGACGGTGCTGGCGGCTGCGCTGGCCGCGCCCTGCCTGCAGGCCGCCGAGCGCGCACCGCTCAACGCCGCCGATGCCATCCAGGGCATGGGCGAACGCCTGCCCATCGGCAAGAAGAACGTCAGCCTGTCGCCGCTGTTCAAGGTCTACACGTTCGAGAAGGCCGGCCTGCGCTTCGTGCAGATCAACTCGTTGCAGGACGAGGTCATCACCGTGCTCACCGCCACGCCGGGCACCGAGGCACGGCTGCCGATCGGCAGCGCCGCCGAGGCGCAGATGATCGCGGTCAACGACGCGAAGAACCAGCCGCTGGGCATGGTCACCGCCGCAGCGAGTTGCCCGTGCAACGCCACCGTGGTCTACCGCGACGCCAACACCACCATCGTGGTGGTCTACGGCTCCAACGGCGAGTACATCACCTCGTACGTGATCAAGAGCCCGCAGACCAAGCCGCCGCAGTAAGTGCCGACCGCGCTGCGGCCGCGCCCGGCGGCCGCAGCGTGACCCAGCGCCGTCGATCGGCGGACGCGGGTGCCCTGATCGGCCCCGTCGCCCGGCGAGCGATCGGCAAACGCGTGCGGCCGCCTTCCGAGGAAGGCGGCCGCACCAACGACAGTCCGGCGACCGGACCGCAGCGACTCAGAACTCCT